>CBFHHJ010000161.1:0-3555 GCA_965655505.1 Luminiphilus sp. | reverse complement strand
ATTCCCTACGGTGCAACCTTCCTAATCTTCATGGAGTACGCCCGCAACGCGGTGCGCATGGCGGCGCTGATGAAACAGCGCGTCGTCTTTGTCTACACCCACGACTCCATTGGCCTTGGTGAAGACGGCCCGACCCACCAGCCGGTTGAGCAGCTGACTGCTCTACGCGCCACCCCCAACCTCGAGACCTGGCGCCCCTGCGATACCATCGAGTCTGCCGTGGCATGGAAATCGGCGATCATGCGCGAAGACGGCCCCACTTCGCTGGTTTTCTCGCGTCAGACCCTGCCTCATCAGTACCGTGCCGGCGAAGTCCTCGAAGAAATCGCCTGCGGCGGGTATGTGCTGGTAAAAGAGGTGGGTGACCTCGACGCTATCATTATCGCCACCGGCTCAGAGGTCTCTCTCGCCATTGAGGCCGCGTCGATCCTCGCCGATCAGGGTCGCGGCATTCGCGTTGTTTCAATGCCATGCCCCGAGCGCTTTATGGCACAGGATGCGGAATACCGTGAAGCCGTGCTCCCAAGCCATGTCCTCGCACGGGTTGCCGTCGAAGCCGGTCACGCCGATTTCTGGCATAAATTCGTTGGGCTCGATGGCCGCATTGTGGGAATGACCACGTTTGGCGAATCTGCACCCGCGGGCGACCTGATGAAAGCGTTTGGATTCACCGTCGACAACGTCGTTGCCGCGGTTGAGGACGTGTTCCTCGATTGAGCTATCGCATTGCGATTAACGGCTTTGGCCGCATCGGGCGCTCGGCATTCCGGGCTTGGGCGACCCGAGAGACTGCCCGCCAGGGACTGACCCTCGCGGCCATTAACGAGTTGGCGGACGGCGAAACCGTTGCGCATCTCGCTCGCTATGATTCCACCCACGGTCGCTTTCCGGGGGTGATCGGACTGCAGGGAAGCCACCTGACGGTCGACGACACTTCAGTGCCACTGCTTTCAGAGGCGGCGGTTCAGGAGCTGCCCTGGCGTGATCACGATATCGACCTGGTACTCGAGTGCACCGGGGCTTTTTCAGACCGAATTACCGCAGAACAACATATCGCAGCCGGCGCTCAACGGGTGCTGTTCTCTCAACCCGCTCAGCCCGACGTGGATGCAACAATTGTCTGGGGCATTAACGAGAACACCCTCAACGCCAGTGCCCGAATCGTGTCCGCGGGCTCCTGTACCACTAATGCCCTGTGTCCCGTCTTGAAGGTCCTGAACGACCAATTTGTCATCACCGCCGGCACCATTACTACGGTCCATTCAGCAATGAATGACCAGCCGGTACTGGACGCCTACCACCACACCGACTTACGCAAGACTCGAGCCGCATTTCAATCGATCATTCCCGTTGATACGGGTTTGGCAATTGGGGTGCCCCGAATCCTGCCAGAGCTCGCCGGTAAACTGACCGCACACGCATTGCGGGTGCCCACGTTGAATGTATCGGCGATGGATCTGACGATTTATACCGAGCGAACCTGCACCGCTGCAGACGTCAACGGAGTGCTGGAGGCGGCTGCATCAGGACCGCTGTCAGGAATTCTCGGGTTTACGACGGAACCGCTAGCGTCTTGTGACTTTATTGGAGAGACATGCTCTGGCGTCATCGACAGCAGCCAGACGCAAGTCAGCTCGGATCGGTTGGTGAAAGTGTTAATTTGGTTTGATAATGAATGGGCGTATGCCAACCGACTCTTGGACATTGCATTGCGATTTCGAGAGCTAGCCGCCAAAACCTAACTTCGGTCAGGCGTGCCGACCCAGAATCAGTGGAGACAAGCGAATGAATCTGATGACAGAACTCGATCTGGCCGGTAAGCGGGTGTTGATCCGCCAAGATCTAAACGTGCCGATTAAAGAGGGGCAGGTGACAAGCGATGCGCGACTCCGCGCTGCGGTTCCTTGCCTGCGCGCTGCGCTAGATGCCGACGCCGCCGTTATTGTGATGAGCCATTTGGGACGACCTACCGAAGGGGAGTTTGATCGGGCATTTTCTTTAAAGCCCGTTGCTGATCGATTGAGCGAGTTGCTAGGAATACCGGTTTCGGTCGAGCAGACGTGGCAAAACGCAGCTCCGGCACCGGGGGAGCTCGTGCTATTAGAAAATGTGCGCTTTAACTTGGGCGAGAAGAAAGATGACGAAGAATTGTCGAAGGCGTATGCCGCCCTGTGTGATGTCTATGTCATGGATGCGTTTGGCACCGCTCACAGGGCTCAGTCGTCCACTCACGGGGTGGGTCGCTTTGCACCGATCGCCTGTGCTGGCCCTTTACTTGCCCGAGAATTAGAGGCGCTCGAACAGGCTCTCGCTAAACCCGCGCGTCCCATGCTAGCCATTGTTGGAGGCTCCAAAGTTTCGACCAAGCTCGAAGTCCTTGAACAGCTTGCCGATAAGTGTGACAGCTTGGTGGTCGGGGGCGGTATCGCCAATACGTTTTTGGCAGCAGCGGGATATCCCGTCGGCAAATCCCTGTGCGAGCATGACCTCATTGATACAGCGCGGGCACTGATGGATAAAACCCATATTCCGCTGCCGATCGATGTGGTTGTTGCCAAGGAATTCAGTGAATCCGCCGCGGCAGAAGTCAAGCTGGCCGCCGATGTGGCTGAGGACGATATGATTCTCGACATTGGCCCCCAGTCTTCGGCTGCCATCGCAGAGAAGCTGGTTGCGGCCGGCACGATTCTTTGGAATGGACCCGTCGGAGTCTTCGAGTTTGAGGCGTTTGCAGGCGGCACCAAGGCTGTATCTGAGGCAGTCGCGGCTAGCGCAGGCTTTTCCCTCGCCGGCGGCGGTGACACACTGGCAGCGATCGATAAGTTCGACATCGCCGACAAGGTTTCATACATTTCAACGGGGGGGGGTGCTTTCCTCGAATATGTCGAAGGAAAGACGCTGCCAGCAGTCGCGATGCTTAACGAGCGCGCCCAATCTTAAGCCGCCTAGGTTTAAGATCTACCGGGTTTAAGACCTGCCAGGCTTGAGATCTAACGGGCGTGACAGCTAACGGATTCGAAACGGCTTGATTTGCGAACTAACAAATAAGGAGCTTTAACAGATGGCCCTGATTAGCCTGCGACAACTTCTGGATCACGCCGCTGAGCACAGCTACGGCGTGCCCGCATTCAACGTCAACAACTTGGAGCAGACTCGGGCCATCATGGAGGCTGCCGACGCCACCGACTCCCCAGTCATCATGCAAGCGAGTGCCGGGGCACGTAAATACGCGGGGGCGCCGTTTTTGCGCGCAATGATGGAAGCTGCAATGAGTGAGTTTCCTCATATTCCAGTGGTCGTTCACCAGGATCACGGTACCTCCCCAGCCATCTGCCAGCGCTCTATCCAGCTGGGGTTTAGCTCTGTGATGATGGACGGCTCACTAGGAGTAGACGGAAAAACGCCCACCGATTACGACTACAACGCCCGAGTCACCCGTCAGGTCGTTGAAATGGCACATGCTTGCGGCGTGTCGGTTGAAGGGGAGCTCGGTTGCCTGGGCTCGCTGGAGACTGGTGAGGCGGGGGAAGAGGACGGGGTGGGTGCTGCGGGCAA
>CBFHHJ010000160.1:0-3588 GCA_965655505.1 Luminiphilus sp. | reverse complement strand
AATGATGTTGGCCATGGCAGTGCGAAACAGGGCTTCGGCCTCGGGAATGTGGGCAGGATTACCGCCACCCAACATGTAGACAGGCCCCTCGGCACGCTGGGCGTGGCCCAAATCCTCCATGAGTTGCACCGTGCCGGTGATCTGCTGATAGCGACTAGCGAACTGTGAAAAGCGCATGGTTATCCAGGGTTAGCTGCGTAGTGGGATGAATTTGTGATCAATGGTTTTGCTGGCGGCCGTTAGCGTCTAAGCTAGCTGTCCTTTTCAAGGGTGACAAATTAAGAATGGGTCAAAACGCTAATAATAACCCCGTATTGGTCGGTGCGGGACAGTTTACTGAACGTCTCGAGGACGCGGGTTATCGGGGTTTATCGCCGGTTGAGATAACTGCAGAGGCTGCGCGTATCGCACTGGCTGATGCGGGTATTACTCAGGCTGGTCAGGGTGTCGACGCGTTGTATGCGATACGTACCTTTGAAGATTCGGTGCCGATGCTGGCGTTTCCGTTTGGGCAGTCAAATAACTTCCCACAGTCAGTAGCACGACGCCTGGGCATTGAAACTGATCGAGCCGTTTGGGCGGTTAGCGGGGGTGATTCACCTCAGAATTTGGTCGTTGAAGCTTGTGAAGCCATTGCTCGAGGCGAAATATCAACCGCGCTGTTATGCGGTGGCGAAGCCATGTCCACGGCTCGGCATTTGATGCAATCTGGAAAGTCAGCGGATTGGAGTGAGTCAATTGATGCCCCCGTTGAAGACCGGGGGGCGGGTATTGATTACGTTACCGGCGACGAGTTGACCAACGGACTCGGGGCACCGATGCAGTTTCATGGCCTGATTGAAAACGCGCGACGCATGGCCAAGGGTAAAACCCGTGACGAGTGGCAGCTGGAAATGGCGCGGCTATTTGCACCCTTGTCAGACGTTGCGGCGGTCAACCCGTTTGCGGCGGTCCAGGAAACGCCCCTCAGTGTTTCTGAGCTTGCTAGTGTGAATGGTGCCAACCGACGCGTGGTTGATCCGTACAGCACGCGGCTGATCGCGCGAGATCACGTCAATCAAAGTGCGAGCCTGGTGATTGTTGCAAGCCATGTGGCGGATGCGCTGCGGGTGCCCGAAGCGCAGCGTATTTACCTTCATGGGTATGCGAGGGCGAGTGAGCGTGCTGTCTCCCTCCGCCATGATGTCGGCGCAGCACCTTCGGCAGGTCTGGCGCTAAACGCGGCTCTGGAAAGGGCCGGCTGCAGTCTGTCAGATATCGCCTTATTCGACTTTTACAGCTGTTTTCCCGTGGCGGTGGCGAATGCAATCGAAGCGATTGGGTTGTCGCCCGACGACCCCCGTGGGCTAACGATTACCGGTGGGTTACCGTATTTTGGTGCACCCGGTAACAACTACTCCATGCATGCCATCGCCGAAATGGCAGTACGTTTGCGTCGACGTCCGGGTGAGTTCGGTCTCGTAGCCGCCAACGGCGGGTTCCTTAGCAAATACTCGGTGGGCGTATACAGCACGAGCCCGGTTGCGTTCCAAAGCATAGATTCCGATGACCTCGCGCGACAGATGGTGTCGATACCGACCGTGCCTTACAGTGAACGGCCCAACGGGCGCGGTAAAATTGAAACCTACACGTTATCTTATGATCGTGACGGCGTGCCCGGCAAAGCGATTGCGCTGGGTAGGCTCGAGACCGGGGAGCGCTTTTTGGCACGCAGTGCGCGCGATGATCAGGAAACACCAAGGACTATGGCGGATCAGGAACCCATCGGGCGCTTGATTAAAGTGAGCTCGGCAGAGGGCGGTAACCTGTTTTCCCTGTTGAGCGAATAGATACGGCTTTAGCTAAAGCGCCGATAACTTGATGTCGATTGTATGGATAAAATTTTTATAAATAAGCGAATGATTGAATCAGTGAACTATTGAATCAGTGAATAAGGAGAAGTTCGTGTCAGATGTTGTGTTAACCGAAGTGAATGATGGCGTAATGACGATTACGCTTAATCGTCCAAAAGCCAAAAATGCGATTAATCTCGAAACCGCGAAGGCGGTTGCCGCCGCCATGGATCAGCTCGATGCGGACGACGCTATCCGCGTGGGTATTCTGACCGGTAGCGAGGGCGTGTTTTGCTCGGGAATGGATTTGAAGGCCTTTGTGACCGGTGAAACACCTTTCCTTCCGGGTCGAGGTTTTGCCGGGTTGATTGAAGCGCCCCCCGCAAAGCCCCTTATCGCTGCCGTTGAGGGCTTTGCCCTTGCGGGTGGGTTAGAAATCGCCTTGACTTGCGATCTGATTGTTGCGGCAGACAATGCCCGATTCGGTATTCCCGAAGTGAAACGCGGTCTCGCAGCAGCAGCGGGCGGCTTGATGCGCTTGCCGCGTCAGCTGCCGTCGCGAGTTGCGATGGAGTTGGCCCTTACCGGTGATTTTATGGATGCTGAACGCGCACTGGGTATGGGTCTGATCAACCAGATCGCACCAGCTGGTGAGGCGCTTGCCTACGCTCGCGTACTGGCAGGGAAAATCGCTGCGAATGGGCCTTTGGCGGTCAAGGTAAGTAAACAGGTCATGGTTGAGCAACAGGATTGGAGCGCTGCGGAAATGTTTGCCAAACAGCAGGCTGTGGTTGATCCAATTTTTAGAAGTGAAGACGCCATTGAGGGCGCTACGGCATTTGCCGAGAAGCGTGCACCCAACTGGAAAGGTCGATAGTGCTAGTAGTCGATAGTGCTGTTAACTAAATAGTGCTACTGGTTGCTGGCCTCCCGCGACCGTTAGCACAAAGATCAATATGACATGGGGTTATTATGAAGACAAAAGCAGCCGTTGCATTCGGTGCAGGTAAACCTCTTGAGATCGTCGAGGTGGACCTCGGTGGTCCTAGAGCCGGTGAAGTGTTGGTCGAGATCAAAGCGACGGGAGTTTGTCACACCGATGCGTTCACTCTTTCAGGAGATGATCCCGAAGGCGCATTCCCCGCAATTCTTGGCCACGAGGGAGCAGGTGTGGTCGTCGACGTGGGCGAGGGTGTCACGAGTGTAAAACCAGGGGATCACGTCATTCCTTTGTACACGCCTGAATGCCGCGTGTGCGAATACTGTCTGAACCCAAAGACCAACTTGTGTCAGTCGATTCGTGAAACCCAAGGTCAGGGATTGATGCCCGACCACACCAGCCGTTTTTCCTTAGACGGTGAGCCCATTTTGCACTACATGGGCTGCTCGACCTTCTCGAATTTCACCGTGCTGCCCGAAATTGCGCTGGCCAAGGTGCGCGAGGACGCACCCTTTGAGAAAATTTGTTACATCGGTTGCGGTGTCACCACGGGTATTGGCGCCGTCGCTTTTACAATGAAAGTTGAGCCGGGCTCCACGGTCGCCGTTTTTGGGCTAGGTGGTATTGGGCTAAACGTGATTCAGGGTGCGAAGATGGTCGGCGCCACGCGCATCATTGGTGTCGATCTTAATCCCGAAAAAGCGGCGCTCGGTGCCCAATTTGGCATGACCGATTTTGTGAATCCCTCGGAAGTTGAGAACGTCGTCGATCATCTCATTCAAATGACCGGTGGCGGCGTCGACTACAGCTTCGAGT
>CBFHHJ010000159.1:0-3621 GCA_965655505.1 Luminiphilus sp. | reverse complement strand
TGTCAAAACCGATGCGGGGATGGTTACCTTTCTTGACACGCCCGGTCACGCGGCGTTTACGTCGATGCGTGCTCGCGGCGCCAAATCTACCGATATTGTCATTCTGGTGGTGGCCGCCGACGACGGCGTGATGCCCCAGACTGAGGAGGCGGTCCAGCACGCGCGCGCTGCGGGCGTGCCTCTCGTCGTAGCTGTTAACAAGATGGACAAAGAAGCGGCTGATCCTGATCGCGTTAAGAACGAGCTCTCGGCGAAAGACGTTATTCCCGAAGACTGGGGCGGTGATACCCAGTTCATTAACGTCTCTGCCCATACCGGTCAGGGTATTGATGAGCTGCTCGACGCTATCTTGCTGCAGGCTGAGCTACTTGAATTGCAGGCGCCTGCCGATGTGCCGGCGCAGGGCATTGTGATTGAATCTCGCCTCGATAAGGGACGTGGTCCGGTCGCTTCGCTGCTTGTTCAGGAAGGTACCCTGCGTCAGGGGGATATCGTGCTCGCGGGACTTCAGTACGGCCGAGTGCGGGCGATGCTTGACGAAAATGGTCAGCCCATCAAGGAAGCGGGTCCAAGTATCCCAGTTGAGATTCTAGGCCTAGATGGTACACCGGATGCGGGCGATCAGTTCGCTGCGGTAGAGAGCGAAAAGCGCGCCCGCGAAATTGCCGACTTCCGTCAGGAGAAGACACGTTCGAGTCGTTTGGCGCGCCAGCAGGCGGCGAAGCTCGACAACATGTTTGAGTCGATGACGGCGGGCGAGCGACAGGTTCTGAACCTGGTGATCAAGGCCGACGTTCGAGGCTCACTTGAGGCCTTGCAGGGCGCTTTGTCGGACCTCGGTAACGATGAAGTGAAGGTGAACGTAGTTTCGGGTGGTGTCGGCGGTCTGACCGAGTCGGATATCTCCCTCGCCATGACCAGTGAGGCCATCATCATTGGCTTCAATGTCCGTGCCGACGCGGGCGCTCGTCGCCTAGCTGAACAGGAAGGCGTTGAGGTCCGTTATTACAATGTGATCTACGATTTGATCGATGATGTTCGAGCGGCGCTGACCGGTATGTTGTCCCCAGAGCTGCGCGAAGAGATCGTTGGTATTGCCGAAGTACGCGACGTCTTCCGCTCGCCGAAGTTTGGCCAGGTCGCAGGCTGTATGGTGACCGAAGGTACGGTATACCGTGCGAAGCCCATACGTGTTCTGCGTGACAACGTGGTGATTTACGAAGGTGAGCTGGAATCCCTGCGTCGCTTCAAAGACGATGCTAACGAAGTGCGTAACGGCATGGAGTGCGGTATCGGCGTCAAGAACTATAACGACGTGAAGGTTGGTGATCTGATCGAAGTGTTTGACGTCAACGAAGTCGCGCGGACGTTATAAGTTCCGGTGGCGAAGGAATACAGCCGAACTCAGCGGGTTGGTGATTTTCTCCAGCAAGAGCTGGCGCTACTGATTCAGCGGGAGTTGCGCGATCCACGCTTGCAGATGGTCAGCGTCACTGGCGTCGATGTCAGTCGAGATTTGTCCCACGCAAAGGCCTACTTCACGCAGCTTGGTGTCGATAACGCCGATGACGCCGCTGAGACCGCTGCGGTGCTGAACAAGGCCGCGGGATTCTTACGTTCCCAGATCGCGCGCGCAGCGACCATGCGCACCGTGCCACGGTTGCACTTTCGTTTTGATGAAAGTGTCGGTCGCGGCCGGAGTATGGAGGAGCTATTGCGCGAAGTTCAGGCGGCTGATCGTGAGCTGCTGGGCGACGATCCCCGGCGCGATCTCGATCAGGACTGATCGTGGGGCGACGACGGCGAGGTCGGCCCATCGATGGCATCCTGATTCTCGATAAACCCCCCGGTATGACATCCAACGGTGCGCTGCAGCGTGCCAAGCGCTTGTTTAATGCAGCGAAAGCGGGACATACCGGCAGCCTCGACCCGTTGGCAACCGGCGTCCTGCCTGCTTTGGTGAAGCGACCAAATTTTCCCAATACGTGCTGGATGCCGATAAGGCGTACCTCAGCACCGTGGTGTTGGGCGTTGGGACCGATACCTTAGATGCTGAGGGTAGCGAGGTTGCGCGAGCCGATGCCGCTGCAATCTCTGCCGCAGGCGTCGCCAATGCCATTGAGGGTTTGACCGGCGAGATCGAGCAAACCCCCCCAATGTATTCAGCGATTAAGCGCGATGGCCAGCCCCTGTATAAACTGGCGCGACAGGGCATTGAAGTCGAGCGTAAAACGCGCATTGTGACGATTCATGAATTCACTTTAGAGGCGTTTCGTCCCGGATCCTGTGCCGAGGTCGATATTGCCGTTCGCTGTACCAAGGGCACCTATATCCGCACGCTGGCGGAGTCGCTGGGCGCGGCCTTGGGTGTTCCCGCTCATGTAAAAACGCTACGTCGCAGTGTCGCAGGTCCCTATGCCTTGGCTCAGTCGGTACGTCTTGAAGCACTTGAGGCGCTTGCAGAAGCGGGTGTCGAAGCGCTAGATGCCCAGTTGCTGCCCATGGACGGTCCATTGGCTGTGTTGCCCGCAGTAACCCTTGTGGAATCAGCGAGTTATTACCTGAAACAGGGACAGCCGGTGCTAGTGCCAAATGGTCCCCGGGATGGTATGGTGCGCGCCTACGGTGGTGACGGTTTGTTCTTGGGCATTGGTGAAATGCTCGACGATGGCCGCCTCGCGCCGCGTCGGCTGGTAGTCAGGTGACTGTTGTAAGTACTGATTTAGGTATTGTTCGACTGACTATCGCCGAGTAAACCCCACCGAACCTGTCTGTAAACCTGCACGGACAGGCTCGATTAATCAAGCAGGTTGGAGAAAGTAAGCATGGCATTAGATGCAGCCAAGAAGGCTCAGATCGTCCAGGATTATCAAAAGTCTGAAGGTGACACCGGTTCACCCGAAGTCCAAGTTGCACTGCTGACGGCGAATATTGAGCAGTTACAAGGTCATTTTAAGGATCACGCACAGGATCACCACTCTCGTCGTGGCCTCATTCGTATGGTCAACCAGCGTCGTAAACTGCTGGATTACCTCAAGCGCAAAGATACGACTCGCTATGCAGAATTGATCAAGCGTCTCGGTCTGCGTCGGTAACGACCAGTCTAAAGGCCGGCTTATGCCGGCCCTTTTATTTGTTGGAGAAAGTCAGTGAACGTAGTCAAAAAAACTTTCCAGTACGGTGACCAAGAAATCACCCTGGAGACCGGACGCATCGCGCGTCAGGCCTCGGGTGCCGTTCTTGTCACCATGGGTAGCACTAGCGTGCTATGTACCGTTGTTGCTGCACGCAGCACCCGCCCGGGGCAGGACTTCTTCCCCTTGTCGGTTCATTACATCGAAAAAACCTACTCTGTCGGTAAAATCCCCGGCGGTTTCTTCAAGCGCGAAGCGCGCCCCAGCGAAAAAGAAACGCTGACCTCGCGTTTGATCGATCGTCCGATTCGTCCGCTGTTCCCCAATGGCTTCATGAACGAAGTACAGGTCATGTGTACTGTCATGTCGGCGGACAAGATTAACGATCCCGATATCCCCGCTATGATTGGTACATCAGCGGCACTGGCAATTTCGGGCTGTCCTTTTAATGGTCCTATCGGTGGCGCACGCGTTGGCTTCAATGAAG
>CBFHHJ010000158.1:0-3623 GCA_965655505.1 Luminiphilus sp. | reverse complement strand
GCTATGGATACGCCGCTCACCCGGTTACTCGGGTGTCGTTACCCCATCATTCAAACTGCCATGGGCTGGGTCGCTGACCCTGGCTTGGTGGCAGCAACCGGTGAAGCTGGCGGGTTTGGCTTCCTAGCCGGTGCCGTGATGACGCCAGAGGAAATTGCCGAGGGCATTCGTGCAATTAAAGCGCGAACCGAAGCGCCTTTTGGGGTGAACTTCCATATGTATGTGCCCTATGCAGAGGACATCGTGGATCTTTGCATCGCTGAAGGGGTGCGTGCCGTTAGCTACAGCCGTTCACCGTCCCCGGCCATCATCAGTAAATTAAAAGCCGCCGGCGTGGTGTGCATTCCAACGGTCGGAGCCGCGAAGCATGCAGTCAAGGCCGTTTCTTTGGGCGCTGATGCACTGGTCATTCAGGGGAGTGAAGGGGGCGGGCACACGGGGTCCGTCGCGACCAGTATTCTGCTTCCGCAAATTCGATCTTCGGTGTCGGTGCCCCTTGCAGCGGCTGGAGGCTTCCGGGACGGTGCCGGATTGGTCGCAGCCCTTGCCATGGGTGCAGACGGTATTGCGATGGGTACTCGGTTCTTGCTGACTCAAGAATCCCCCGTACCGACAGCGACCAAATCAATCTATCTACAAACACCCCCCGAGAGCATTGTGGTGAGTACACGTCTCGACGGGTTGCCCCAACGTATGATCGCTAATAGTTATTTGAAGCGCCTAATGAACGCATCTCAGTTGGGCTTGCTGCTTAAAGCGATGGTCAACGGCGTTGCGTTTACCCGCATGACAGGCAGTTCGCTGCGGCAAATGTTAGGCACTGCGTGGCGCACCTATCGGTCAGGGAGCAGCTCTTTTGGACAAACCCTGATGGCCGCGAATGCGCCAATGATGATTCAGGAAGCAATGGTCAACGGCCATCCCGACGATGGCATTCTGCCCTCGGGGCAGGTGGCCGGACTTATCGACGACTTACCCTCAGTCGCTGTGCTGGTTGAACGCATTATGGACGAGTCAGATGGCGCTCTGTCACGACTGAATGCACTGGGCATTCCGCAAGACTCGGACGCCCTCACAGGAGATTTAAATCATGGCGATTAACGTCAGCGTCAACGATGGCATAGCGCACGTAGTGCTCGATAAGCCTCCCGTCAACGCGTTTAACAGTGCGGATTGGGCGAACATCGCAGCCACCATCAATGGTCTCGGTACCGAGCCAGACGTGCGCGCAATTGTCATTAGTGCAGAGGGGCGTGGCTTCTGCGCCGGGGTTGATGTTAAAGAACTGGGGGAAGACCCCAGTCTGATCGTGCCTGTGAACAAAGGTAATTACGATACTTTCGAGGCGATCCATCGCAATCCAAAACCGGTCATTGTTGCTCTGCACGGCTTTGTGTTGGGGGGTGGCATCGGCATCGCAGGTGCCGCCGATATTATCGTTGCGTCCGAATGCACACGATTTGGTGTGCCCGAAGTTGATCGTGGGGCTATGGGCGGCGGCGCACATCTGCAGCGCATGTTCCCGGTTCAGAAAGTACGCTACATGTATTTCACCGGCGAATTCATTGATGCTCAGGAGGCCTGGCGACTCGGTGCGGTCGAGCAAGTGGTTCCCGCTGACGAGCGCGTCGCGGCTGCAATGGCTATCGCAGAAAAAATTGCCGAGAAGAGTCCGGTAATGATTAGTCTTGCGAAAGAGGCATTGACGGCAATTGAGGACGGCAACCTCGAAGATAAATACCGTCGAGAACAGGGGCTGACGTTAGAGGCGTACACCTACAAAGATTCTCAGGAGGCCCGCGACGCTTTTAAGGAAAAGCGCGATGCGAGCTTCAAATCAGGTTGATCAGAGGGTGACGTCCAAACGGACGTTTCTGCTGCAGTCTCGAAACCTATACTGGACGGCATGACAGGCACTAGGAGTAAATAATGGCGACATCTGCAGAGTATAAGCTTGGCCCCAACACCTATCCTCGAGGATGGTTTGTGGTCGCTGAGAGCAGCGAATTGGATAAAGGGCCAATGGCGATTCGGTTCTTTGGCCAAGACTTGGCGCTGTATCGCGGCGAGAGCGGTAAACCGGTGTTGCTCGACGCCTACTGCGCGCATATGGGTACCCACCTGACGGCCAGCGATAGTGCCATGATTGTCCGCAATGGCCATCAGATTGAGGGCGATTCGATTCGTTGCCCCTATCATGGCTGGCGCTACAACTCGGCGGGAGAGGTCGATGACATTCCGTATCACGACGGCCCCTGTCCCAAGTCTGCCTCGATTCGCTCCTACCCAGCAGTCGACTCAATGGGCTGCATCATGGCCTGGTTTGACGAGGAGGGCGGTGAGCCCGATTACGCGGCGCCATTCCTGACCCAGTGGGATGACCCCCAATGGATTCGTTGGCAGCTGGATCATTTGGGCGAGCTCGATATTCACCCTCAAGAAGTACTCGACAATATGTCGGATATTCGCCACCTGGGTCCCACTCATGGAGCACCCTGCGAATATTTTGAGAACGAGTGCCGCGGACACGTTTACATCCAGCGTCAGGGTGGCCCAATGCAGCTTTACGGTGGCGTAATGCTGTACACCACCACTTGGTACACCGGACCGGGTATTTTGCTGTCCAAGCAGGTCTGGGGCGATACGGTGCAATTCGAACTGATTGCAAATACGCCGGTAGAAGATGGTCGAATCAAGGCCTGGCACGGGTGTCTGGTTAAAGCCGCTGGTGAAACAATCACAGACGACGATCGGGAAATTGCGCGACAAACCCAGGCGGGCGCGCTGGAAGCCTTTGCAACAGATTTTCAGATTTGGCGCCATAAGCGGCCGGCGCTTAAGATCATGGGGTTAAAGACCGATGGGCCGTTCAAGGTTGGGCGTCAGTGGTATAGCCAGTTTTATCAGCCCCGACCCGATGCACAGACCCTCGCGGGCTCCCTTGACGGCATCTATCACGTGCCGGGTGTAGAGACGCCCGCCGATCGACAGCATGCTATCGATGATGGCTTACCGTTCTAATGCAAAGGCTGGAAACACCATGAATCACACTGAAGCGGCTGCTGTCTGCCAGCGTTACGTCGATGCGCTTGTCGCATCCGATCTTGAAGGCGTGCTGGCCCTCTTTGCAGAGGATGCGACGGTCGAAGATCCCGTGGGCACACCGATTAAGGCCGGGCGCGATGAGCTCGCGGCTTTTTATCAGGTTGCCTGTGACTCGGTGATCGCAGGTCAATTGCTGGGTACGCCCCGGTTCGCGGGAGCTGAGGTGGCCTTTCCTTTCGAAATTATAATCACATCGAATGACAGCACCATGCGCATCGAAATTATCGACGTATTTACCTTTAACGAGAGCGGAAAAATCAGTGGTATGCGCGCCTACTGGGGGCCGAGCAATATTGGATAGTCATCAGTTGCTCTGAGTTGGTATTAGTTGCGACCGACTCCGGCGGCGGTAACGCTCGGAAGATTCAGTGGTGATCTACCAGTTCCTACGAATACGTCACCACACTCTTTAAGATCAGACTGACTAGCATTGACTGTCGGGATACGCCCGTCTTGGCGAAAATCGAACGCAGTTGTGCCCGTGCCGTGTTGCGCGCAATACCGAGATCAGCAGCGGC
>CBFHHJ010000157.1:0-3643 GCA_965655505.1 Luminiphilus sp. | reverse complement strand
TGCCAACCTTATTGATACAAGGTCACGGGCTTTCACTCATTGTCAGGTCGAGCGGGTAAAAATCAGGAATTACTTATGTTCAGAGCACTCATTAGTTTTCTTATGGTTGCCGCCATCAATGGCGCAATCGCGGCTGAGTACGATGTCATTATCCGCAATGGCAGTATCTATGATGGGACCGGTGCTGCGCCCTACGTTGCAGACCTTGCAATCAGTGGTGATCGCGTGAGTGGCATAGGCCAATTTGCTCCGGGTTCCGCCGAACTTGAGATTGACGCATCGGGACTCGCGGTCGCGCCGGGTTTTTTCAACATGCTCAGTCACGCTCACGTGTCACTCATCAGCGATGGACGCGCGATGAGTGATGTTATGCAGGGGGTAACCTTTGAAGTGCTCAGTGAGATTTCAATGAGCCCACTAACGGATGTGTCTGCTGATTTCTGGGGAAGGT
Organism: Luminiphilus sp.; assembly: GCA_965655505.1. GTDB lineage: Bacteria > Pseudomonadota > Gammaproteobacteria > Pseudomonadales > Halieaceae > Luminiphilus. The sequence continues at coordinate 3,192 of CBFHHJ010000157.1, read as the reverse complement.
TTTCTAAAGATAAAGTCGATATGAACTGGAGAACGGTGGGCGACTATCTAAACACCGTTGAATCCAAGGGTGTGTCGGTCAATTTTGCCACCTTCGTATCAGCCGCCACTGTCCGCATGAATGTTATTGGCACGGACGATGTCGACCCGACAACAGAGCAGCTCGATATAATGAAAGCTCAGGTTGCCGAGGCCATGGAAGATGGCGCACTCGGCCTCACCACAGCATTGATCTACGCACCCGCAACCTATGCGGAGACCGAAGAGCTGATCGAGTTGGCGAAAGTTGCTGGGCAGTACGGGGGAATTTATACCGCTCATATGCGCTCCGAAAGCAATCGCTTCATTGAGTCTATCGACGAGACTCTGCGCATCGGTCGAGAGGCAAAACTGCCGGTGAAGATTCATCATCTCAAGGCAGCAGGGCGTCCGAACTGGCACAAAATGGATATTGCGATCGACAAGATTGAAGCGCTTCGCAGGGAAGGTATTCCGGTAACAGCGGACATGTACACCTACATCGCTGGTGCCTCTGGACTGGATCCATCAATGCCGACCTGGGTGCAGGCCGGTGGTTATGAAAAATGGGTTGAACGACTGAAGGATCCTGAAGTCCGTGCTCGAGTTAAGGAAGAGATGACCGTCAACGCCGAGGACTGGGAGAACCTCGGCTATTTAGCCGGCCCTGAAGGTATGAGGTTTGTAGGGTTCAGAAACAAAGCGCTCAGAAAATATAATGGTATGACGTTGGCTGAAGTAGCGGCAGCGCGCGGGCAGGATCCCCGTGACACGATCATTGATATGGTGATCGAGGATGGCTCCCGTGTCGATACGGCGTACTACCTGATGTCTGAAGAAAACCTCAAAAAACAGATTCGCCAACCGTGGGTGATGTTCGGCTCCGATGCCGAGGCAGTCGCGGCTGAAGGTAAGACATTGGAAGGCGGCGTTCATCCCCGAACTTACGGTAACGTAGCTCGCTTGCTTGGCAAATATGTCCGTGATGAGCAAGTTATACCTATGGAAGAGGCCATCAGAAAACTGAGCTTTCTACCGGCACAAACCTTAGGCATCCGCGACCGTGGTCGCCTCGCACCGGGTTATTTTGCAGACGTTGCTATCTTTGACCCCCTCACGATAAACGATAACGCGCGGTTTGATGACTCACACCGGTATGCCTCCGGCATGCAATACGTGCTCGTCAACGGAGTGCCTGTCGTCAGTCAGGGTGAGCACACAGGCGCTACTCCTGGTCGTGCGGTGCGTGGTTCTGGCTGGATACAACCATGAGAAAGGTTTTGGAGCCCACGCTCTGGGCCCGTTAGCTTCGGGTCGGTTCCGATTGCCCTCACCGACCACAAAGACAGTGAAAATAACAAAGGCAAGAGAAATGGAATATGTCGGTCTTCTAAGCTGCGTCGTCTTACGTATCTGGCTTACGCTCTACTGACTTATGGTGGCGTGGTGACCCACACGGTGGGTTTCGAGCAGTTTATTGCCATTATGGTCGACTCCGCTTTGCCACCGCAGCTATCCATGTTTCCCTCAGCGAGCGTTTTATCTGCGATCACAGTCTCCGCCACGGGTGGCCTGCAGATATCCATGCAAACCATGGCAACAGCCTACATTGAAATGCGCCAGCAGCCCGAGATTATTCACCGCGTTGCAACTATGGCGAGTGGCGGCTTCGATTCCCAGCCGTACTGCGGCTCTATTGTCGCGACGGTGACCATCACCAGACTGACTCATAAAGAGGCTTATAAGGAGATAAAGGTAGTCATCCCTGTGCTCAGTACGCTGGTGGTGATGGGTCTGGTAGTCTTGAACTGATGGTGAGTCAGTGCCTGCGCGCATAAAACAACATTACATTAGCACTCGGCTTATCGTTGGTCGGGTACCGGTTGAATTTAATGCGCCGAGCTTGGTTGCCCACTTCGTGAGGCTGCGTTTTTAATTTGATGACATTATCAATATCCCGCCGACGTGTTAGCAGGCGACGCGTCTGCGTAGGTCGCAATGGCCTCCTGGTTGGCCGCCAGTATAAAACCGAGGTCCGAGCCAAAGGTGACCATATTGAAGCCGCGAGCGGCCATGGTCTTCGCGTAGGCAGCTGTGGAGTTGTGTATGGCCGCGGCAACGCCGTGACTTTTGGCAGCGGCAATCACCTGATCGTACAGCGCTAGCATTTCAGGTCGCTGGCTATCGAATTCGGGTGGAAAACCATAATCGAAGCCCAGATCGGACGGACCAACATAGACCCCGTCCAGGCCGCTCACAGCCATGATGGCGTCGATGTTCTGCATTGCCTGGCGGGTTTCGATCTGCGCCAGAGCCAGACAGCTGTCGTTGGCTGACCCGACATACCCGGGACCCTCTCGCAGCAGCCCGCGGATCGGCCCAAAGCTGCGTTGGCCTATCGGTGGGTACTTGACCGCACCCACGAACTGCTCGGCTTCTGCTGCGGTATTGACCATAGGGCAGACGATTCCCTGTGCGCCGGCGTCAAGCGCACGGTAAATCACACCGGGATCATTCCAGGGAACTCTCACTAGGGGCACGGGCGCGTTGCGCGTGCCAGCCATGGCGGCCAGCAGGTTCGCGAGATCGGGCAGGTCGATAAAACCGTGGTGCATGTCCAGCGTGATCGAATCCCAGGGCTGTGAGGCCATGGCTTCTACGCTCAGCACATGCGGCAGGCAAATCCAGCCATTGGTGGTGGCCTTGCCCTCGGCCCAGGACGATTTAAGTCGGTTTATCATTTTCATTACCTCTGTGTTGACCGACAACTTGGACACTGACGGGAGGTGCTATTCACGATTGTATTAAATGTGGCCAGCACGGGTAGCCATCGACCGATGAATCTATCCATCGATGGCTACCTTGCAGAAGCAATGCGATCGTCAAGGTTCTAACGATCCCCAGGCACTGCGGCTATGAGATTACTCTCAACTTACGACCGCAATTTTTTGACTCTCCACAAGCTCTAAATCAATCTCGCAGCCTAGTCCTGGCTCGGTTGGTGCGTGAGCGAAGCCATCGGCGTCGATGTTTATATCTTCAATCACGGCGTGCCACCAAGCTTCTTTAGGCAACAGAATCTCCATGAAACGAGTATTTGGGATAGCCATCTGAATATGTAGATTGGCAAAATCATTCGTTGAATTACTGCCGTGATGGATTTCGAGGTTCATCG
>CBFHHJ010000156.1:0-3655 GCA_965655505.1 Luminiphilus sp. | reverse complement strand
CGACGCGGGCGCCGCAGAAAACTTAGCGGCACGCGCCGAGGGGGTGTTGTCGGTCCCGCTGAATGTGAGTGAAGTGGAAACCGGCGCGGGTCGCCTGTTTCGTTTGCGGGCGGGGCCCTTTGCCAGTGAGTCAGCCCTGCGCGCAGCACAGGACGACCTGGTCGGTGCAGGATTGCCAGCGGGACAGCCGCTGCCGTGAACTTTCGACCTCTCCATTTCTGCTACTGCCGCGAGCCTGATACCATCTGCCGCCTTCAAACCCCCATAATGAGGAACCCGATGCTGCGTTTCACCCTACTGCTATTGTTGAGTACGTCCCTGTTGAGCACCCGGGGACTCGCAGCGTCTATTGTCCCCGCACCACCGTCGATTAACGCCGACGCTTACTTATTGATGGATTTTGATACCGGGGAGTTGCTGGTTGAGCACAACGCCGATGAGCGTCTTCCCCCTGCAAGTCTGACCAAGCTCATGACCGCTTATATTCTGGCGGAGGAGGTTGATGAGGGCCGTCTGACGCTGAATGACGTGGTGCCGGTGAGCCGCAACGCCTGGTCGCAAAATCCCACGTTCCGCGGCTCCTCACTAATGTGGATTGAGCCCGGTAAAGAGGTGACCATTGGGCAGCTGGAGCAAGGCATTGTCATTTCCTCGGGTAACGACGCAACCGTTGCCGTTGCCGAACACATCGCCGGCAGCGAGGAAGCCTTCAAGGGCATGATGAATACCTATGCCGCTCAGCTAGGCATGACCGCAACGCATTTTGAGAATTCCCACGGACTGCCGCATCCCGATCACCTGACCACCGCAAGAGATCTCGCGGTTTTGGCGGCAGCGACTATTCGAAATCACCCGGATCGCTATGAGGTGTATAAGCAGAAGTCTTATACCTATAACGACATCACCCAATACAACCGCAACCACCTGCTTCGCGAGGACCCCACCGTGGATGGCTTGAAAACGGGCTATACCAGCGTCGCGGGTTACGGCTTAGTGGCGTCGGCAAAGCGAGAGGGTATGCGGCTGATTTCGGTGGTGTTGGGCAGTAAAAGTACGCGCTCGCGCAAAGCCGAGACACGGTCGCTGCTCAACTATGGCTTCCGTTTTTACCAAACGATTCAACCCGTCAAAGTAGAGGTGCCGCTGGGTCAGGCGCGCGTATGGAAGGGCGTTACCAAAAGCGTCGATGGCGGTCTCATCGAGCCGGTTCGAATGACCATTCCTCGCACGAATGCCGAACCCGATGTCATTGTGAACTTCACTGAACCCTTGGAAGCCCCAATTGCCCGGGGTGATGCGCTGGGCCGAATCAAGGTCATCCTCGACGGTGAGGTATTGCTTGAAAGGTCATTGCTTGCTCTTGGCGACGTGCCAGAAGCAGGTTTCTTTGCTAGGTTGTGGGACGGCTTTATGCTCTGGCTGTCGTCACTGTTTGCCTGAGCTGATTAGGATCGCGATACCGCTATGACACAACCCGAACCACCCAAGATCGAATTTCCCTGTGATTATCCGATTAAGGTGCTTGGTCGGGCCTGCGAAGCGCTTCAGCCCACCGTTGTAGAAATTTTTGAGCAGCATGCGCCGGGTTTTAATGCCGAGACCCTCAAAGTGAATGCTTCCAGCGGCGGCACGTTTATCTCCATTACCATCACTATTGAGGCCACGGGCCCTGACCAATTAGCGACGCTGCATCAGGCGTTAATGGCGACGGGACTGGTCTCCATGGTTATCTGATAATCGTGGAGATACGTCATCTTGGGTCTGTCGAGTATCTGCCAACGTTTGAGGCGATGAAGCGCTTCACCCGAGAGCGAGACGAGTCAACTCCCGATGAGCTTTGGCTACTGCAACATCCGCCGGTTTTCACTCAGGGAATTTCCGGCAAGGCCGAGCACCTGCTAGCGCCCGGTGACATTCCGGTTGTTCAGATTGACCGGGGCGGCCAAGTCACTTATCACGGACCCGGGCAGTGGGTGGTTTATATTCTGAGTGATTTACGTCGCGCGGGTATGACCGTCCGCCAGTTAGTGTCAGCCATTGAGAGGGCGGTTGTCTCCGTCCTGGCAGAAAGTGGCATTGCGTCGGCGCCGGACCCGAAGGCGCCCGGTGTCTACGTGGACGGTCGCAAGATTGCCTCTCTGGGGCTTAAAGTGAGCCGAGGTTGCACTTATCACGGTGTGGCGCTTAATGTTGATATGGATCTTGAGCCCTTTCAAAGAATCAATCCTTGCGGGTACACGGGCCTCGAGGTGATATCCATGGCGACCCTATTGGGTGATAGTTGCCCCTTGGCGGCTACGGTGGGCGAACAATTGGTGCAGCACCTTGCCAGAGGCCTAAATGGCAATGCTTAGTCTCAATTTTAATGCCCAAGGACTCGATCGCGAGCAGTTGATTCATGCGGGTCTGAAAGGGATCAATCTCGTCTACGGCGTGCTGGTGTTTTTCAGTCTGCCACCAAGCGTCTACCGGCATCTCTTTGCTACCTATACGGTGGAAGGCTGGATATTTCTTTTCGGTCCTTTGCTCTATCTCCCTGTGGCCTTTGGTTGGTTCCCGCGACGGCCCGAGTACCGGGTGATTGCCGCCTCGATGTTTGGACTGGTGGCATGCTTATCCATTAATGCGGTTCAGGGCTGGTGGGCTCAACCGGGGCTTTACCTCACCATACCTTTCACGTTGGCGGTGTTTGCCGCCTATGGAACAGGTGGTTTGGTCAGCTACGGGACCCTAGTGATCGTTACGGTGGCCGCGAACGCGCTTCTCGTGGGGAACTCGGTTATCGATGTGGTGATTTCCTTATCGCTTTGGGTCTCCGTCGCCACCGCCTGCTGCATGATGTTGCGCTTTGTCATCGAGGCGGCGTTTGAGCGAAATGAGGAGGTCCTGGCGGCCAATGAAGCCCTGCTTCAGCGGGAACAAGAGCTTACGCGGGCCAATAAAGCGATATTGCGTGTTTACTCTGTGATTAGTCATGAGCTGCGCGGACCCGCATCAAACATTCTTACGCTCGCGACTGAAGCAAAAAGCGATTTGTCGAGCCTTGAACTGGTGAGAGGTGAGGCAGGGCGGTTTTTGCATGTGTTCGAAGATCTCGGTTTTTTCATGGAATCTGACCGCGAGTTTGAGCCTAAATTAGCGCCGGCAACCGTCGATGGCCTACTTGATGAACTGTCTCGGTCGGTGAATGATGCAGTGGCGATCTGCGGTTATGAGTTGCACGTCGATAATAGAATTGGGTCCGATCTGACCTATGTTTTCGATGTGGGACGTGTTCGTGCTGCACTGGCTGCGCTTGTGCGTTCACTGGTTTTGAGTGGCGAGGGTGGCGCAATTTCTATCCGCGCCGCGGTGCTATCGGAACAAGAGGACACCGCCGACGTTGAGTTCGCTGTCTCTGCATAGCATGAATCAGACGCAGTAAATGCGCCCCCGGGCTTGGCAAGGGTGATGGAGTTTGTATCGAACTGGATGTTACAGCTGGGTGGTACTGTCGAGCTATTAAGTGCAGCAGCAGGAGGCCATGGCTACCGTGTGCGGGTGCCACTTGCCAGAAATCAGCAAAGCTTGCGTCGTAGCGAGGTTGAATCTGCCGCCGCGAAGAGTTGGCTGCAGGGCCGGGCAGTGTTGATCGTCGATGATGATGCGGTCTCTG
>CBFHHJ010000155.1:1122-3799 GCA_965655505.1 Luminiphilus sp. | reverse complement strand
ATGTGCGACCGGCTAGGGGAAGACGGCAACCTGGTTCAGCGCGCAACTGGAATCGCGGTGCACCGAGGGCTCGAGCTGCTAGCTACAATGTCGTCGTTGCCTGCCGTTGTTGGGGAGGCACTGTGTAGTGCGGTTGAGCTGAGCTTAGTCTCAGAGGGGCTACATGGGGATGTCTTGCAAGCAGCCTTGAATTCGGTGGTAGAGCAACTAAATCGAACCTTGTCGGATCCTCAGGGGCGCTGGCTTTTACAGCGCCATTCATGGTCATCGACCGAGCTCGCTCTGTGCGTGCGGTCTGATGTGAAGGAGGGCGATGCGCTTAAGACTCGTATCATAGATCGTGCGTTTATCGACAGTGCTTCGGGGGTCTTATGGATTGTCGATTACAAGACCAGTACGCCCCACGATGATGAGCTGCTCGAGCAGTTTCTCGATCGTGAAGTGTCCCACTATCAAGATCAACTGGCAGGCTACATCGAGGCCGTCTCGTCACTGCTAAAGGTGGATGGAAATCAGAGTGCCCTCCTGTGGAATGGCGAATCCACCCCCGTGAGCGAGATTCGAGCAGCACTCTATTTTCCGGCATTACCCGCCTGGTATGACGCGACTGCGCGGCTTAGAGACTGTTAACCGGCCCCTTGGGCACAACGCCCGTGGGATTGATGGTTTTGTGGCTGCCATAATAGTGTTGCTTGATATGGCCCATGTGCACGGTGTCAGCAACGCCGGGCACCGCCATGAGTCGTGCTATGTAGGCAGGTATCTCCCGATACTCGCTCAATTTTTGGCGGTTTAGTTTGAAGTGTCCGTGATACACCGGATCGAAGCGGATGAGCGTGGTCCATAGGCGCCAGTCAGCCTCTGTAAGGCGATTGGCCACCAAAAATTCCTGACCCTTCAAACGTTCTTCAATCCAATCAAGGGCTGCAAAAACACGGTCGTACTCTGCCTCGTAAACGTTTTGCTGGGTCGCGAAGCCAGCTTTGTAAACACCGTTGTTAATGTCGTGATAGACACGTTCATTGACCGCGTCAATCTCAGCACGTAGCGCCTCGGGGTAATAGTCGTCTTCATTGCCTGTCAGCTCGTTAAATGCAGAATTCAGTATGCGGATGAGTTCACTGCTTTCGTTATTTACGACTGTTTCCGTGTGTTTGTCCCACAACACAGGCACCGTCACCCGACCCTCGTATGTGGCATCCCCGTGTAAATACAACTGGTAAAGGAAGTGCTTTCCGTAAAGCCCGTCGCCCTCTGAGAATTCCCAGCCGTTTTCCAGCATCAGCGGATCAACAACGGAAACGCCGATATGGGGTTTAAGCCCTTTGATTTCTCGAAAGATCAGCGTGCGGTGTGCCCACGGACAGGCATAAGAAACGTAAAGATGATAGCGACCCGATTCAGCGGGGAACGCCGCCTCCGGTCCAATACTATTTCTAAATGCGCTGTCCTGACGCTCGAATTTCCCACCCGATTTATCCGTGTCGTACCACTGATCTACCCACTTACCTTTCTGTATAAGTCCCATGTGATTATCCCCTTATGCTTGGCCAAACAGGCGGTTGTCTAGGCTTGCGCGTCCGCTACCACGGATGACTAACGCAACTGCAACTAGCAACAACATCAGGGCAAATTCGTAGCCGTTGTTGGCCATGAAGAAGCCGTTTTCTAGGTGAACGCTGACGATGGCAACGAGCATCGTGACGGCTGCTCCCAATGCCGCTGCACGAGTCAGCAAGCCCAGAATGATCGCGATGCCACCGAAAAACTCCATACCGCCAGCTGCGGTTGCCATGAGCATACCGGGTCCCAAGCCGATCGACTCCATCCACTGTGCGGTCGCTTGAAGCCCATAGCCCCCAAACCAGCCAAACAGCTTTTGTGCGCCGTGAGCCACAAAAATGGCGCCCAGACCCAACCGAAGCGGCAAATCAGACAGTCCGTTAGTTGATTTAAAAATCTTAAATGTTTCGTTCATAATGCGTTCCTCTGTGTGTGTTTGGTTTCCCATATGATTGATAATTGTCCGTGATTAATCGATACGCTAACCATGAATGATTGATTCAAGAAAATTGAATGATTGACTTAGACTTAATTCGTTTACTCGATGTTGTTCAGCGCCGGGGTACCTTGGCGGGTGCTGCGGAGGAGCTGGGCAAAGTGCCTTCGGCCCTGAGTTACACGGTTCAGCGTTACGAGGATGAGCTGGGGTTCTCGCTTTTTCGTCGAGAGGGGCGCCGAGTTCGCTTCACTGAGGCCGCGCATCTGTTGTATGAGCGTGGCCTTCCACTTTTGCAGGCTTCGATTCAGCTTGGGGAGGACGCGCGCGCGGTGGCTTTTGGTATGGAGCCACGACTGCGCATTGCTGTCGAGTCCTGGCTTTCATTTGAAGCGTTAGCGCCCGCGCTGGATGACTTGTTGGCTGAATTTCCAAATCTTGAGGTGCAGGTTTTCGAGGAAGCGTTGAGCGGCACTTGGGAAAGCCTGCTTGAGGGGCGAGTCGATGTTGCGGTTGGCGCTCCCGATCCAAAACCCGGAGTTGCCGGTATTCAATCTGAAGTTCTCGCGGCTAGCGAAGCGGTTTTGGTGGTTGCCCCGAATCACCCGCTTGCCAAGGTTGTGACGCCGTTAACTCGCGCCCAACTGTTAGAAGAGCGATGGGTGATATTGCGCGACA
>CBFHHJ010000155.1:0-1112 GCA_965655505.1 Luminiphilus sp. | reverse complement strand
CACCGCTCGCGCTTGGGTGCCAAGGGAAGTGCTCGGTTTCGATCCAAGGAAAAAGCTGCTCGTCGGCAGTATGCATGACAAGATCACCGCGCAGATAGCGGGTTTGGGGATAGGGTATTTACCTCGGCCTTTGATTATCCAGGCACTCTCGGAGGGTCGCCTAGTTGAGTTAGAAACAGAGAGTCCGCGGCCGCCACCGAAACTCCTAGTTGCTTGGCGGTCCGATAGCCGAGGGCAGGGGCTGCATCAATTCATCAAGCTGTTGCCGACCGCGAAGAATTAACGAGTGGCCTCAATGAATCTGTTATTACTCTGCCTTGCTGGTTTTGCCACGTCGTTTCTGACGGCAACAATTGGCTTAGGAGGCGGCGTGATCCTGATCCTTTTGATGCCGGGCTTAGTGCCGCTGGGGGCGATTTTGCCCGTGCATTCGGCGGTTCAACTGGTGAGCAACATGGCACGGGTGGGATTTGCCCTTGAACACGTTACCTGGGGTTTGCTGCTACCCGTGTCGGTCGGCAGCATAGTTGGCGCTTTTTTGGGTGTTCAGGCGATCGACAGGGTCAGCCTCGATTGGTTGCCGGCTATTGCGGGATTGTTAATTCTGTCGGTTACGTGGCTGCCAGTTGATCGTGTTATTCCACGTGGCCGACTCGCACTGTTTTTCTTAGGTTTTTACCAGACCGGGCTGGGTATGCTGGCCGGTGCCACGGGTCCGTTGGGGGCGGCAGTGCTCAGCCGAATCAATGATCAACGGGAGTGGCTGGTGGTGAATACTGGGGTCTATATGACCCTAAATCATGCTGTGCGAGCGATGGCCTATGCCTTATTGGGTTTTGCTTTCGCGGAGTGGTGGCTGACGATCAGTTCAATGGCTGCTGCCACGGTGGCAGGTGCCTGGGTTGGGACGAAGCTTCGACAACGGATCCCCCAACGGAACTTTCAGGCGGTTTTCCGCTGGGTAGTGACTATTTTGGCATTGCGAATGGTTTGGCTGACGTTTATGGAACTTGGAGCCTAATGCCGGTGAGTGACCAACGTCTTGGAATCATACTGGGCTTAATCGCTAGCGGAGTCTGGGGCGGCGCGGCCCTGTATTGGATCGAAACCCG
>CBFHHJ010000154.1:1291-3834 GCA_965655505.1 Luminiphilus sp. | reverse complement strand
CCTAGCTGCTCAGCCTTGGCTCGTAGAGTTACTGGAAGCCACCTCTGGTATGCCAGCCAATCACTCTTTTCTTTAACTTTTAGATGTTTGATTTTCAATGTCATGACCCCTAAGTTAGCAGGGTCATTCCATTAAAACTATCCCTATGTTATCCCTAAGAGCAGTGCTGGCCACCTAGAATTGCATAGAATATTGTTTTAAATCAAATACTTATCTTTCATGGGCGGTACATAGCTGGTGCCCAGGAGAGGACTTGAACCTCCACGCCCTTTCGAGCACTAGCACCTGAAGCTAGCGTGTCTACCAATTTCACCACCTGGGCAGGGGAGAAAATCTGACGAATCAGAGGGCGCGCAGGCTACTGTGAGTGGTGAGATTTGTCAATAAGTCGCCGCCCGAGGTGACCTGCGAGTTAACCAAGTTCCAATACCGGGAGGCGATCGCGAAGGGCATCGGGATCTTTGGTGATTTCAGCAAGCGTCACTTTATCGAGCTCTTGAAAAAACGCTTCGAGACCGGTGTGAAACAACCCTGTTAGCTTGCACTCACCGATTAATGGGCAGGTGTTAGTTGACGGGTTAAAACACTCAACGACTTCACTGTCTCCCTCAAGCGCTCGCACGACCGCACCAATGCTGATGCGCTCGGGGGCCATTCCTAGTTCGACGCCACCGCTTCGACCGCGAATGGTGTTGAGGTAGCCCAGCTGTCCAAGCTGTCGGGCAGATTTCAGAAGGTGTGCTTTCGAAATGCCAAAGGCGTTAGCAATGTCTTCTATCCGAACGATCTGGCCGGGATGCAGGGCGCAGTACATCAGGGTGCGTAAGCTGTAGTTGGTGTAAGCGGTGAGTCTGATGTGGCGCCTCCCGGTGGGTTGGGCACTATCTGCCCTTCATCAATGCGCTCTCCGTAAAAGTAACACAGAAAGTAAGTGTTTCGCCCAGCACCCAAGAAGCCCTGTTTTGCTGTCGGGGCCCCCGGTCGTGTGGTGGAGGGGCAAGGGCGCGTATACTGTCCGCACATTTAACCAACGCGCCCCAATGTGGGTCGGGATCATTCTTGAGTAAACGTAAAAAGCCGGAAGCACCCCCTTCAGACCCTCATGCCGCCCGCGAGGCTGACAAGTACGAGAACCCGATCGCCAGCCGAGAGGTCATCAGTGCCGAATTAGAGGCATCGGGGGAGTTGTTTCGGTTGCCCGAACTCGCCGCGCGTTTGCACCTCAGTAGTGAGGACAATCTTGAAGCCTTGCGCCGCCGGGTGAATGCAATGCAGCGCGACGGGCAGGTGCATATTGATCGACGTGGTCGCATTGGCCTTGCAGCGCGTTTGGAGCTGAAGCGTTGCCGCGTGATCGGTCACCGGGATGGCTACGGTTTTGCCAAGCCGCTTGAAGATGGTGATGATTTTTTCCTGTCGAGCCGCGACATGCAGCGTGTTTTTGACGGTGATGAAGTTTTGGTTGCTCAAACCGGTGTCGATCAACGGGGCCGGCCTGAGGGTAAGATCGTTGAAGTGCTCAAGCATGCGGTTGAGGAGTTGCCCGGGCGCTACATGGAAGAGAGCGGAATCGGCTATCTAGTGCCATACAACACACGCATTGCTCAGCGCATCCTCATACCACCCACCAAAAAGGCCAGTGCCCAGCAGGGACAAATGGTCTCGGTGCGCATCACTGACTATCCCACTGCGGTATTGGGTGCCAAGGGAGAGGTCACCGAAATTTTGGGTGATCATTTGGATCCCGGGCTCGAAATCGATATTGCGATTCGCGCCCACAACATTCCCTGGGAATGGCCTGAGGCGGTGTTGAGTGAGGCAGGCGCTCTGCGCGATGAGCCCGAAGAGGCCGATAAGGTAGCGCGGGTCGATTTACGCGGTTATCCATTCGTTACCATCGATGGCGAGGATGCCCGAGACTTTGATGACGCGGTTTACTGTGAGAGCGAGGGCTCGGGCTATCGATTGTGGGTCGCCATTGCTGACGTCTCCCATTACGTGTCACCAAGTTCAGCCCTCGATGACGAAGCGATCAATCGAGGTAACTCGGTGTACTTTCCCGAGCGCGTGGTGCCGATGTTCCCCGAAGTGTTATCTAATGGCTTGTGTTCCTTAAAACCGCGGGTTGATCGCTTGGCCATGGTTTGTGAAATGGCCATTTCCGATGACGGTGAGGTAACGGACAGCCAGTTTTATGAGGCGGTTATTCATTCTCATGCCCGGCTAACGTACACCCAAGTCGGCGAGGTCATAGCAGCGGGTTGGCACGACGACGTCGATGCTGCTCGCTATCCGGATATCGCCCGTTTGCATGGCTTATATAAGGTGCTGCGTGGCGCACGGGATCGTCGCGGAGCGATCGATTTCGATACTGTCGAGACACGGATTGTGTTTAACGACGAGCGCAAAATCGAGGCCATCATTCCCGTCCATCGAAACGACGCCCACAAGTTGATTGAAGAATGCATGCTGGCTGCGAACGTCGCCACGGCACAGTTTTTAGAGCGCTCCGAGCTCCCTATTTTGTACCGTGTTCACGAAGG
>CBFHHJ010000154.1:0-1281 GCA_965655505.1 Luminiphilus sp. | reverse complement strand
GAGCTTGCATTGGAGTTGCCCGGTGGCGAGGCGCCGACCCCCGTGGATTACCAAACTGTTCTACAACAGCTTGAAGGGCGTGATGATGCATCGGTAATCCAGACCATGATGCTGCGATCACTGAGTCAGGCGGTATATCAGCCCGAGAACAACGGGCATTTCGGATTGCACTACCCCGCCTATGCGCACTTTACGTCACCCATTCGGCGTTACCCGGATCTTTTGGTTCACCGGGCGATACGACACCTGATTCGATCGCAGATTAACGTGCCAGGGGTGCGACGGGTGAGCGGCGCAAGCCTGCTGTCCAAGTCTCAGATATTCCCTTACACAACGGCGGATATGGCGGCGCTTGGCGAACAGGTCTCAATGACCGAGCGCCGGGCCGATGACGCAACCCGCGAAGTAGAGGCCTGGCTGAAGTGTGAGTTCCTCCGAGACAAAGTGGGGGAGGTGTATCCGGGGGTTATCGCGGCGGTCACGGGCTTCGGAATTTTTGTGGAGCTGACCGATCTGTATATCGAGGGGCTAGTCCATATCAGTGCCTTACCGGGTGATTATTATCACTTTGATCAACCCAAACAGCGACTGATCGGTGAGCACACGCGGCGAGTTTTTCAGTTGGGTGGCGCAGTCACTGTAAAAGTGGCGCGAGTTGATCTGGACGACCGCAAAATTGATCTTGAAATGGATGGTATGCCTGCGCCGGCGCCCAAAAAAGCGCGCGGTAAAACCACCGGGACAACGTCAGGTGACTCGCGTCCAGGTCGCAACCGCGGGGCGGCTGGAAGGGCGGCTGGAAGGGCGGCTGGACGGGCGGGTTCGGAGAGTGGGCCCAGCGGGGCAAAAGGTAAGTCTGTCGGCAAAGCCAAAGGTAAATCAAAGGCGAAAGGAAGCGGCCGCGCCAAGAGTGGTGTTGCCCAGATACCGAAACCCAAGCGCAGCAAATCCCCAAAGTCCGGCGGTGACGCCCCAAGTAGCGGCAAAGGCGGCAAGCCTAAAGGGCGCTCTTCGCCATTATCGAAGAAGACCAAGCGCTAATCATGAGTGAGTGGGTCTATGGGTTTCACGCGGTCGATGGCGTCCTGAAGCGCGACCCTCGGCGTATCACTGCGTTGTGGTTACAGGCTGATCGCCGGGACAAGCGCGCTCAGGCTATCGAGACTTTGGCGAGCAATCAGGGCGTGCGAATAGAGAGGGTCGAGCGCTATCGGCTAGATCAGGAAATCGATGGCCGTCACCAAGGCATTGCCGCGCAGGTTGAATCCGTTGCGGCCGAAG
>CBFHHJ010000153.1:0-3838 GCA_965655505.1 Luminiphilus sp. | reverse complement strand
AACTGGCACGACAAAACCCAAAAGAGCTATCAACCCTGCAACCACGGTGCGCCGCTGTTTTGACGTTAAAGGAACCACCTGAAATCGCTCCGGGGAGTCATAAATTTGTAATGGTACGTTAGCAAACACTGCTCGGATGGGCGATCTCTGAAACGACTTCATGCCAACTAGTGCCAGACTCATAGGTACGGGGTCTGCACCCCCTTTTTAACGGATCTGTGACGCGCGTACTGGACTGCGAGTGTGTCCGCGTGTTACCCCACTGCCTCAGCAGCCAGCGCTCTGACAGCAATTACCGAGGGTTGTCAGCAAGCCACTGCTCGACCTGACGCCACTGCTCACCCAATCGCTTGATTGACACCGCCACACGGGTACCCAACTGCTGGGCAAACAGCGACACCCGAAACTCTTCCAGCATCCAGCGATACTGTTGCGCTGCATCGCACAACTGCAGCAACCCCGGATAGCGATCCAAAGCCACGCGCAGTCGCTCCAAACAGGGCGCTAAATCCGCCATGGCCTTCTGATCCTTGGGGTATTGACCGCTCAGGCGCTCCACCCGATGCAGGAGTGCCTTACCGTAGCGCGGGTACTGCTCAAGCCACACCGACGGCGTCGCCATGATGTGTTCATCCCCAAAGAGACCCGCGAGTTGAACCTCGATATCTGATCGACTGTCCTTATACGCTTTGGCATCTAAACGCCCCAACTGGCTACGCGCTTTTGCGACAGAAGTGAGGCAGTTGAGTACTGCACGCTCAATCGTCTGAGCCTGGGGCACCCATGCGCCCCGGGTGGAAGATAAAGCGGCGGCGAAGCCGGCCTCATCCCGGGGCAACCGAGCACCGTCGTCAAGACAGCTAAGCAATGCAGCCATCGTAATATCTTTGACCACCGCGCCGCGCTCAAGCCCCGCTCCCGCTAACGCGAGGGCCGCCTCATTCGACGCGAGCAACTCTTTTCGCAGGTAGCGAACTGTCTGCGCACTATTGCGCATAGCAAGCGCTGCAAAACCCCGCCGGTGAGCAAGGTCAGCCTCATTGGGATAGTCGAGCAGCTCAATATCCACTCGATCACCGTGATCGACAAGCGCCGGATAGGCATGAACTTCCATGCCCGCCGAGCGCGACTTCCAGACGGTTGGTAGTTCACCGAAGTCCCAGTTTGTGATGGCCTTGCGCGCCGGAGACGACTTAGACGCTGCGCTGGCTGCGGGAGTGGCTCCTCTGAATTGCTCGATGAGTGCCTCCAGATCGCGTCCTTGAGCAAGGAGCTTATTGCGATCATCGACAACGCGGATGTTCATCCGATAAAAATCTTCCAGGCGTTCAAGATCCCAATCTGACGGGGAGACCCGAACACCGGTTTGTCTTTTAAGTTGTGCTGCGAGCGCCGAGCAGAGATCGACATCATCTGCGCTCAGCTCTGCGAGGGCGGCATCAACAACATCAGGCACGGGTACCAGTTGCTTGCGCAGCGCTTTGGGCAGCCCCTTAATCAACGCAATGCATTTGTCCCGCAACAGCCCAGGCACCAACCATTCAAACCGGTACCGCGGTACCCGGTTTATCAGTGGCAATGGCACGGTTACAGACACACCGTCATTGCTCTTGCCGGGCTCAAACTGATAGGTCAATCGAAACGCGACGTCCCCCACAGGCAGCGACGAGGGAAACTGCTCCTGCAAGCCATCGCCGGGATCTCGCGTCAGGATTTGCTCCCGCACCAAGCTCAGCGACTTCTGGGCCTTGGGGTCAGTCCGAAGCCATTTATCCAATGCAACGGCGCTGGCGCAGTCGTCAGGGAGACGCTCATCATAGAACGCAAACAGCGCCTCCTCATCGACCAGAAGATCCCGCCTGCGCACCCGCGACTCGAGATCCTGCACCTCGCGGATAAGCGCTAAATTGTGTTTTAAGAACGGCGGTGGCGACTTGAACTGACCGGTTACCAGCCCGTCGCGAATCATGATCTGTCGGGATTCAGCGGGTGCGATCTCGCCGTAATGGACGCGTTTGCCGTCACTGATCGTAAGACCAAACAGGGTCACACGCTCGATTGCCATGACCCGCCCGCTGCGAAACTGCCATGAAGGCTCGTAGTGATGGCGTTTGAGCAAATAGGGATTGATGCGCAGCAACCAGTCGGGCTCGATAGCCGCGCATTGACGCGCAAAGACTTGAGACGTTTCGACCACTTCGCCGGCCACCAACCATTTCGGGGGTTTTCGAGCAACGCCGGACCCCGGGAAGATCTGAAACTTGCGGTTACGGGTGCCGTTGTAAGTTCGACCTTCATCCTGCTGCGCCACCTGACCGAGCAATCCGGCAAGCAACGCTTTGTGAATCGAGGCGTAGTGGCTGGCATCGTAGTCGCCAGCAGGGGCTCCTGCGACCGAATTTTCCCCCGCTGAGTCTCGCTCGGGCCGAGACGTAGGATCCTGGGCCGCGGGCAGTCGGCCGGCGGGCTTAAGGCCGATCTGGCGACAGGCAATCGCGAGCTGACCGTGAATTTCGCGCCATTCACGCATGCGCAAAAACGACAGGTATTCCCGCTTGCATAGCTTGCGCAGCTGATTCTGACTTAATGTTTGTCGCTGCTCTTCGTAATAGCGCCAAAGATTCAGCCAAGCCAGAAAATCAGATTTCGGATGGTTAAATCGCGCATGGGATTGATCAGCCTGCGCACGCTTGTCGGCGGGTCGCTCACGCGGATCCTGAATCGACATGGCGCTGACAATAACCAGTATCTGAGCCAAACAGCCCGATTCTGCAGCGGCCAACAGCATCCGAGCCAACTTGGGATCAATGGGCAAACGCGCCATTTTTTGTCCCAAGGCCGTTAAACGCCCCCGGGCAGATACGGCACCGAGTTCTTCGAGCAAGCGATAACCATCTCGAACCATCTTGGGTTCGGGGGCGTCAACAAAGGGGAACGCCGACACCTTGCCCAATCCGAGCTGCAGCATGCGCAAGATCACTGCCGCTAAGTTAGTTCTCAATATTTCAGGATCGGTAAACTCTGGCCGTCGCTCAAAGTCCTCCTCACTGTAGAGACGGAAGCAGACCCCCTCGGAGACGCGACCGCAACGTCCCTTTCGTTGATTGGCACTGGCTTGCGAAATCGGCTCGATGGGTAGGCGCTGGAGTCGCGTGCGATGGCTGTAGCGGCTGATTCGCGCATCACCCGGGTCAATCACATAGCGAATACCGGGCACGGTCACCGAGGTTTCTGCCACGTTGGTGGCAATTACCACCCGCATGCCCGTACCGGAAGGGTTGAACACACGGTTCTGTTCGGCGGCACTCAAGCGCGAATACAGCGGTAAAATCTGACGGCGCTCAGTGCCCCGAAGTCGGTGCGAGAGCTCGCGTATTTCGCGTTCTCCCGGTAGAAAAACCAACACATCCCCCCGAGGGCCAAATCGCTGAGCTTCGATATCATCGAGCAGGCCGGCAATTAGCTCGGTCACCCCTTGATCGCGATCTTCGATCTCCCCGAAGTAATGCACATCGACGGGAAATGTCCTGCCAGAAACCTCGATGACAGGCGCATTATCAAAATGCTTGGAAAATCGCTCCACATCGATTGTCGCGGAGGTAATGATGAGCTTTAAGTCAGGCCGGCGCGGCAGTAACTGTTTGAGATAGCCCAGAATAAAATCGATGTTCAGGCTGCGCTCATGTGCCTCGTCGATGATGAGCGTGTCGTACTGCGAAAGCTCGCGATCGCGCTGCAACTCCGACAACAATATGCCGTCGGTCATCAATTTAATGGCTGTACGTTCTGAAACAGAATCTGTGAAACGAATTTGATATCCCACCAGTTCACCCAGTGG
>CBFHHJ010000152.1:0-3856 GCA_965655505.1 Luminiphilus sp. | reverse complement strand
GACGCGCTGTTTGGTTGGTGCCGCCTACATGTTGATTGCTGCGGCCATGATCCAAGAAACTCACGGCATGATCGAAATGCACTTTGCTATTTTTGTGCTTTTGGCCGCGCTGGTCCTCTATCGCGACTGGTTAGTCATCATCGTGGCTGCGGGTGTGATTGCAGTGCATCACCTGGTCTTCAATTTCTTGCAGGCCGGTGGCTACGGCGTTTGGGTCTTTGCACAGGGTTCTTCATTTAGCCTGGTTGTTATCCATGCGCTGTTTGTTGTGTTTGAGGCTGGGGTACTGGTGTATTTCGCGACTAACGCCCACAAGGAAGCAATCGAATCCATCGAAACCCGTTCATTCGGCGGCTATCTGGTGATGCAAGATGGACGTATCAACCTCGACATTGAAGACTTCGATGCCAGCTCGGAGTTTGGTATCAGCTTTTCTGAATACCTTCACTCGCTTCAGGACGTCGTCAAAGAGCTAGACGATCGGGCTCAGTCCATCAGTCATGCGGCGCGGGAAATTGCGGCAGGCAACCTCGACCTATCTGAGCGCACCGAGCAACAAGCCAGTGCGCTCGAGGAGACTAGCGCATCGATGATGCAGATGATGGGTGGCGCTCGCGAAAACTCCAGCAATGCACGCGAGGCCAATACGCTGGTCGATGATGCCCGTGAAAAAGCCGAGCGCGGTGGGCGTGTAGTCCACGATGCCGTTGACGCCATGAATGAAATTACGGACTCGAGTCACAAGATTGGCAAGATCACCAATGTCATTGATGAAATTGCCTTCCAGACTAATTTGCTAGCGCTCAATGCGGCCGTCGAAGCCGCGCGTGCCGGCGAACAGGGACGCGGCTTCGCTGTGGTTGCCGCAGAGGTGCGCAACCTTGCGGCGCGCAGTGCTGAAGCCGCCAAGGAGATTAAGATACTCATCGAAGACTCGGTGACCAAGGTTGAAGCCGGCGCAGATCTGGTCAACCGAAGCGGCAGTACGCTGCAAGAAATTGTTGAAGGCGTAACCCAGGTTTCTGAATTGGTCAGCAACATCGCGCAGTCAAGTGTCGAGCAAAACGAAGGGTTTGAAATGACCAGTCGTGCAGTGCACTCAATGGATGACATGACCCAGAAAAACGCGGCACTGGTGGAAGAGGTCGCTGCGGCGGCGAAAGAACTCGAGTCTCAGTCCTTCGCCCTCGCCTCTATGATGGAGCGGTTCACGCTACCCAAATCAGCACCAGTTCAAGGGGGTTACGGGGCGCCACTCCAGATTGGTGACCACTAATCAAAAGCCCATTACCGGCTACTCACGAGCCCATACACGGTCCCTGCCATGCCAAGCCCATAACTAGCCCACTGCACGGAACCACGTACAAAAAAGCCGGCAAATTCGCCGGCTTTTTTGTGGCTAACGACAGCTCACTTAGCGTGCAAGCGAACCGGCAGATCGAGGTAACCGCGAACAAAGTTATTGCGATTGCGAACCGGCTCACCGACGACTTCGATGTGTGAAAACCGCTTCATGGCCTCTTCCCAGAGAATCCGCAGTTGCATCTCCGCGAGACGGTTGCCCATGCAACGGTGCACACCGCAGCCAAAGGACATGTGATTACGCACATTGGGGCGGTCGATAATGAACTGATCGGGATTGGGAATCACTTCGTCATCGCGATTAGCCGAGACGTACCACAGGATAACTCGGCTGTCCTTGGGGATCTTCTGGCCTCGGAACTCGACGTCGCGGGTGGTCGTTCTGCGCATGTGAGGCAACGGCGTCTGATAGCGAATCGTCTCTGAAACAAACGAGGGGATCAGACTTTCATCCGCCTTGAGTTTCTCGAATTCACCGGGGTTCTCGTTGAGGAATACCACGCCACCGGTCATAGAATTACGGGTCGTATCGTTGCCGCCAACGATAAGCAACATCAGATTGCCCAAGTACGACAGTGGGTCATCAACCATGTTCGCCGTCTTAGGGTCTTTTTGCAGAAGACGAATGAGATCGAAAGATTCAACACCATCGTCTTTGTGATCGTGCCAAAGCTGAGTGAATTCCTGAAGCATACCGAGAACAATTTCTCGGCGCTCTTCCAGCGGCAATCCCTGACCCGCCGTAATTCGCTCGTCCGAGGTGATGCAATCAGACCAGTACGTCAGCTTTGAACGCTCTTCAAAGGGAAAATCAAACAACGTCGCCAGCATTTTAGTCGTCAGGTCGATGGACACTTTCTCGACCCAGTTAAAGGTCTCACCCACAGGTAATCCGTCGAGGGTCTCTTGGGTACGCTCGCGAATCAGCGCTTCGAATTCCTTAAGATTTCGAGGCGCAACAACGGGTTGGACGGCTTTACGCTGATCATCATGCAGGGGTGGATCGGTGGCGATGAACATCTGCACAATCATGTCAGGTTCGGGGTCGAGGATGGCGATCGAAGGCTCTGACGAAAAAGTCTCCCAGTCCTTCTCTATCTCCATGATGTCGTTGAACTTAGTGATAGACCAAAAATCACCCGCAGGGCTTTCCGCTTGATAATGAACCGGTGCCTCTTCCCGCAGTCTCGCGAACAGCGGCTGCCAAGTATCATGCTCAAAGCGCCGCGGGTCGGAAACATCCAACTCGTCGAGCGGCGTTGTCAGAGGGTCAGGTAGACCGTCGATGTGCGTTACAGCCTGATTCATGGCGTTTTCCTCGCTGAGTTATTAGTCGGTCTTGTCACATTTTGTCAGTGATCGCTAAAGACACTGTGACTGTTCTATATCTGCTTACATCTGGAATTCGGGCAGGCGCACGGTGAGATTGCCCATGCCGTCTTTTACGATCAGTTGGCAGGCCAGCCGAGAGTTGTCTTCGCGATCAGGACGAAGGCCAAGCATGGACTCTTCCTGAGGCTCAACTGCTGCCAAGGTCTCCATATTTTCCACAAAACAGTGACAGGTACCGCAAACAGCGGAACCACCACAGTCGGCATCAATACCTGGCACGTCGTTCTTCATCGCGACTTCCATGATTGACATGCCGGGCTCAGCATCTACCTGATGCTCGGTCCCATCGAATTCGATAAAGGTAATTACTGAAATTGACACGCGCGTCTCCTAGTTGTCAGTTCTGTCGTTGCCAGCGTAATCCGTTGAGTTCATGCACGGGCAGTGACTGGTTATGAAGTTGTTGTTTTTGCTCTTCGTACAGTGCTTTATACCTGAACCAGGGCACGCGCGGAAATGCATGATGGACACCGTGATAATTCTGAAAGCCCCAACACCAGGTCCCAAATGTACGTATCCAGGCGGGGAGAACGAACACCGAGGTATCGACGAATTTCCCCTGTTCGCTGTGTGGGGTGTGCACGATGTAAGCGAATAAATACACCAATACCAGCAGGCCAATTTCGTAGGCGACAAAGAGCATTAAAAACGCTAACCAAAGTCCTTCTACTAAGGTTCCCTGCCCCGACGAGGTCACGATAGACACTAACGCCCCCGCCATCAGCAGTCTTATACCAAGGCTCGCAATAATCTCGAGGACAAACCGCACTTTTTGATCGGTGTAATCATTGGTCCATCGATCGCGAAAAAACATCGTGTACTGATTGAGCATCATCTGCGTACTGCCGACTAAACCAGCCCACAGCCCACGGGACATACCTGCGCACACAAGGTCAGGATCTTTTCCTGGAATGTTGGTGTGGGCATGGTGGAGAAAATGTTCGTGCTTGTGAGCGGTATAAGGAAGACCGATTACTATTCCACAAACGTAGCCGACTGCGTCGTTAAGCCAGCGATACTTGCGAACACCACCACAGACGGCGCCGTGGACGGCTTCGTGCAGGGGGGTATACGACGCGTAGTATACGAATGCCATCGCCGG
>CBFHHJ010000151.1:0-3861 GCA_965655505.1 Luminiphilus sp. | reverse complement strand
AGGGTGATATCGGCCTTCCGATTGTGCAAGCTTTTGTACTCGTCAATGTACGCTGTCGTCCAGCTGTTGATGGCGAGTTGCTGGGGCTTAGGCGCTTGGCGACGAGACACTTCCGTAACGTTTTCAATGATGCTGCTGACACGAGCACTGTTGCTGACAATGATGTTGCAAAGCAGGCTGTCTGCCTCATCGACAGTTGTACTTTCCGAGAGCAGTTGTGCCCCGTGACTGATGGCAGTCAATGGGTTGCGGATTTCATGGGCAATACTGGCGGTTAATTTACTGAGCGAGTCGAGTTTGAGTGACTGTGCAAACTGAGTGACCGGCGTGTAATCCTCGATAAATGCCAGGTTTTCTTGGGCGACGCGATCATCAAGCGGGGCAAAGGAGGCGACCAACGCCGGAGAATCGGTCTGAATACGAAAGGGTTCGGGACGATGACGCGACCCGATTAACCACTCTTCATACTGGTTCTTGAGGTCGTGACTGACCAGTCCTATCTCTGACTGCTCACCTGGCCGCAAATTCAGTAACCGTTGGGCGGCAGCGTTGATGGGAGTCATACGGCCTTCGTCATTGATCAGCAGTACGCCCGTATTCATGTGCAGAATAATCTGCTGGTTGATTTCTTGAAGCGCAAGCACCTGGGTTTCAGCCGCATCTGCTTGAGCCTCAGCGCGCGCCAGTCGGTGTGCCATGACCTGCATCAGTATCGACACCGCAAAGAGCAGGCTGCCCAAGATTCCCGCCGGCAGCATCATCCCGATATCAACCGTGCCTTGCCCTACCTGCCAGAGTGAGTCGGATAGCACGGCCAGTACGCCGATCGCCGCGACTAATGTCGCCAAAATACGCGTTCGGAGCATCACCGAGGCTGCGGCCGTGGTGATCAGGTATAGCACCGAGAAGCCGCTCAAGATGCCGCCCCCCGCGTTGGTAATTAATGCGATCGCTGTGATGTCGAGCAGCAGCAGCCCAAAAGTACCCGTCTCCTGGGTACGAATCGGCTTGCCGAGTGGCGTGATCAAGACAATCGCACTGGCGGCTAATAGCAGCGAGCCGCTGAGAAATAGGGTTCTGTCAAAGCCTGAGACCAGATCCTGAGTGTCAGGAATGATTAACAGAGCCAGCAGGCAGCATCCCACCACCAATCGGTAGCCGTTGTAGATAAAAAACAGGCGAGCGTTGCCGACATTCTCCGGTCGCAGCCGCGCTGGACCGCCTCGCAGCAGTTGATCGGTATCGAGCTGTTGTTTGGTGATCGCCATTCGCTGCACTATACCAGCCGTGGTGGGTAGTTATGGGTAGTCATAGGTAGGCATCGGCAACCCAATTAGTATGAAAGGGTTACAGGGCAGGGCGTGGCCGATACACTTCGCGCCGGGATAAGTATCTGCAGTGTTTGGAGTACCGTAGATGAAGGTATGTATGGCGCAGATCAACACCTTGGTGGGTGATTGGTCGGGCAACGGAGATCAGATTATTGCGGTGGCCAAAGAGGCTGCTGAGTCCTGCCGCAATGCGGTTGTCGTATTTCCTGAACTCACATTGACCGGATATCCACCGGAAGATCTCTTACTGCGCCCAAGCGTTGAACAGCAGGCAGAGGCGGCCATTGCGCGCTTGTGTGCCGAGCTGCCGCCTGAGGCGTGGGTGATTGTCGGTTATCCGCGCAAAACTGCGGCTGGGCTCTTCAATGCCGCGGGCGTGTTCCATGGGGGCGAGTTTGTGGCCGAGTACCACAAGCAGGTGCTGCCCAACTATCAGGTCTTCGATGAGGTCCGCTACTTTCAGCCCGGAGATTCAGCCTGCGTGGTATCAATTGATGGCGTTAATGTCGGCATCACAATCTGTGAGGATATTTGGAACCCAGCCCCAGCAACCCGTGCGGCGGATGCCGGGGCGCAATTGCTGATTAACATCAATGCGTCGCCCTTTCATCGCGGCAAGTGGCGCGAGCGACGCCAGTTGCTCGCTGAACGCGCTCAGACCCACGATTTTCCTATCATTTATGTCAATCAGGTGGGCGGTCAGGACGAACTAGTCTTTGACGGCGGCTCCTTTGCGGTCAACCCAGATGGTGCAATCGCCGTCAGTGCGCCCGAGTTTGAAGCCGGCAGTTGGTGGGTGTCAGTCGAGGCTGCGGACGATGGGAATGTGTCTGTGGTGGCCGCTGAATCCACTCCCGAACTCACCGACGTCGCTGCAGTCTGGCAGGCACTTGTGCTGGGCGTGCGCGATTACGTGAATAAAAACGGGTTTCCCGGTGTCGTGCTGGGATTGTCGGGAGGTATTGATTCGGCAGTGACCCTGGCCGTTGCGGTGGATGCCCTCGGCGCTGATCGGGTCAGTGCGGTGATGATGCCATTTCGTTACACCGCCGGCATGTCGATTGAAGACGCGGAGGAAGAGGCGCGAATTCTCGGGGTGAATTATCAGTCCATCTCTATTGAGCCAATTTATACCAGTTTCATGACTGCGCTGGCTGACGAGTTTGCTGGCCTGCCCGCCAATATCACCGAGGAGAATTTACAGGCTCGGTGTCGCGGCGTGCTGTTGATGTCGATCTCGAATAAAAAGAATTTGTTGGTACTAACCACTGGCAATAAAAGCGAATTGGCGGTGGGTTACTCGACGCTCTACGGGGACATGGCGGGTGGCTTCGACGCCTTGAAAGACTGCCCCAAGATGCTGGTCTATGCGCTGGCACGCTTTAGAAATTCAGTGAGTTACTGCATACCCGAGCGTGTCATCACACGCCCACCCTCGGCAGAGCTGGCGCCTGATCAGAAAGATGAAGACAGTCTGCCGCCCTACGAAGTGCTCGATGCCATCATCGAACACTATGTCGAGCGTGATGCGAGCGTTGATGACCTAATTGCCCTTGGGTTCAATCAAGAAGATGTGACGCGCGTGGTGCGGCTGATCGATCTCAACGAATACAAGCGCCGTCAGGCCGCGCCTGGCGTCAAGATCACCGAGCGCAATTTCGGCCGCGACCGGCGCTACCCGATCACTAACAAGTTCCGCGAGAGTCTCTAAATGAGTGTCACCGTCCGCTTCGCGCCGAGCCCTACGGGACGGCTGCATGCCGGCAATATCCGCACCGCGATCATCAACGCGCTCTTCGCCCGGAAGGCTGGCGGGGCCTTCATCCTGCGCCTCGACGACACGGACAAGGAGCGCTCGACGGCGGAATTTGCGCGCGGCATCGAGGAGGACATCGCCTGGCTGGGGCTGGAATGGTCCGAGAAGATCCGGCAGTCGGACCGGCTCGCGCGATACGATGCGGCCGTCGCGAAGCTGAAAGAGATGGGACGCCTCTATCCGGCCTATGAGACGCCCGAAGAGTTGGAGCTGAAGCGCAAGCGCCAGCTCGCCCGGGGCAGGCCGCCGGTTTACGACCGCGCGGCACTGAATTTGACCGACGAGGAGAAGGCGGCGTTGGAGGCCGAGGGGCGTAAGCCCCATTGGCGCTTCAAGCTGGAGCCGCGCGATGTGGTCTGGGACGATCTCGTGCGCGGGCAGCAGCATGTGGACGCGGGCTCGTTGTCCGATCCCGTCCTGATCCGCGGCGACGGGACCTTCCTCTACACGCTGCCGAGCGTGGTCGACGACATCGATCTCGGCATCACCCATGTCATTCGCGGCGAGGACCATGTGGCCAACACCGCGCCGCAGATCCAGCTGTTCGAGGCGCTGGGAGCGGACGCCCCGTGTTTCGGGCATCACAACCTTCTCGTAGGCGCCGAGGGGCAGGCTTTGTCGAAGCGCGATAAGTCCCTGTCCATCCAGGGCATGCGCGAGGAGGGGTTCGAACCGCTCGCGGTGGTCAGCTATGCGGCGACGATCGGAACCAGC
>CBFHHJ010000150.1:0-3919 GCA_965655505.1 Luminiphilus sp. | reverse complement strand
TTTTATTGTGTGCGCGACGGGCAAGAGCGCCACCGAAATGCTGGCGTTACTCGAGGCACGCTTACACAACAGCCGCGAAGATGAACTCGTCAATGCGGCAGAAGAACAGCGAAAAATATTTCAACTCCGCTTGAAGAAACTACTATGAGTCAGATAACCACGCACATTCTCGATACTGCTCGTGGCCGCCCCGCCGCGGGTGTACCCATAACGCTGAGCCGCCTAGCAGACGAACAGTGGCTGGTGCTGAGCGAGGGAGTAACCAACGACGACGGACGAATTGCTGATCTCTGCCCAGCGGGTGAGGTGTTACCGGAAGGCACCTATCGCATGCATTTTTCCACGGCGGACTACTTCGAAGGCATCGGTGAACCAGTATTTTATCCGTGGGCGGACGTGGTTTTCACCATTGATGGCAGTGGCGATCACTACCATATCCCCCTGCTGTTATCGCCCTTTGGCTACTCCACCTACCGAGGAAGCTGAATAGCGTGCGGAAACTCACGGCAAAGCCGCTTACTGCGGAAGGATTCTCTCGATTCGGCGACGTCATCGAAGTCTCGCCCGAGAACGAGCAGTTGTCGATCAACTACGGCCGAACCGTCCGCCATCATGCCCTCAGCGAAGTACAGCTAAGCGGTTCGGACGACACTGCCATTATGAATATTTTTAGCAGTCAGCCCGCTGAACTGCCGTTTAAGGCCACAGTGATGGAACGACATCCTCTTGGCAGCCAAGCGTTCATTCCGTTATCGGGGCACCCGTATCTTGTGGCGGTGGCACCGCCGGGTGCATTTGATATCTCCGCCGTAGAACTATTTCTCGCAAGTCCCAAGCAAGGGGTCAATTATCATCGGGGCACATGGCATCACTACAGCCTCGCCTTAGCTGAACACAGCAACTTTCTGGTGGTCGATCGCAGCGGTCCCAATGACAACTGCGACGAAATCACACTGGAGGAACCGCTGCTGTTTGATGTGAATGAGGCGGCCCAATGATTCAAGGGTTCAGGGGCTCGGTTCTTCATTTCATCGACGACCCGGATCGTGTCGACCCCGAGCAAAGCTACCAATATTTTGAAGATGGACTGCTCGTTATTGAAGACGGTCGCGTCAGTGCACTTGATGATGCAGAGACACTGCTAACGTCGGAGCACTCGCCCATCTCAGTGGACAACGTCATCGACTACAGGGGAAAACTGCTTTGTCCGGGGTTCGTCGACACCCATATCCACTATCCCCAAAAAGAAATGATTGCAGCTTATGGTGAACAGCTGCTGTCATGGCTTGAGAGCTACACGTTTCCCACGGAAACTCAGTTTGCCGATAAAGCCTATGCCGCGACAGTAGCCGAGCGCTTTCTCGATGAATTACTTCGCTGTGGGACAACGACGGCACAAGTGTTTGGCACCGTGCATCCCGAATCAGTCGACGCCTTCTTTGAGGCTGCCGAGAAACGCAATCTACGCAT
Source organism: Luminiphilus sp. (assembly GCA_965655505.1). Taxonomy (GTDB): domain Bacteria; phylum Pseudomonadota; class Gammaproteobacteria; order Pseudomonadales; family Halieaceae; genus Luminiphilus. The sequence continues at coordinate 2,449 of CBFHHJ010000150.1, read as the reverse complement.
GATTTGTGGCAAGGTACTCATGGACCGCAATGCACCCGAGGCACTGCGCGACACGCCGACGCAGGGGTATTCCGACAGCAAACGCTTAATCGAAACCTGGCATGAGAAAGGACGATTGCGCTACGCAATCACCCCCCGCTTTGCGCCGACCTGCTCTGAAGAGCAGCTAGCGCTGGCAGGTCAGTTACTCAAGGAACACCCCGGCGTTCACATGCACACCCACCTCTCGGAGAACCTCGCCGAAATCCAGTGGGTGAAAGACCTCTTTCCAAGCGCTGACAATTATCTCGACACCTATGACCAAGCGGGATTACTGGGCTCACGCAGCACCTTTGCGCACTGTCTTCACCTCGAGGATGCCGAATGGCGAAGGCTTGCGGAGACCGATTCGGCGATTGCATTTTGCCCGGGCTCGAACCTGTTTCTGGGGAGCGGTTTGTTCAAACTTGGACGTGCGGTGGCCGAGGGCATCAAAGTCGGTTTGGGCACCGACGTCGGCGCGGGTAACACGTTCTCGATTCTCGAGACAATGGCGGATGCTTACAAAACCCAGCAGATGGACGGCAATACCCTAACGCCTTTCAAAGCCTTTTATTTAGCAACACTGGGGGGCGCACGCAGCCTCGACAGCGATCAACATATCGGTAATTTCGAGGTAGGCAAGGAAGCCGACTTCCTCGTTCTCGACCCCGCTGCAACACCCTTACTCGACTTCCGAATTCAACACTGCCGGTCACTGCTAGAAACGCTCTTTGTGCTCGCCATGCTCGGCGATGACCGGACGATTTTTGCCACTTACATTGCTGGTCGATGCTTGCATCGTCGCGACCCGCAAGGAATCCACTGACATGGAAAGCTATATTCTCGATTGGCTACAACTGATTTTCCGCTGGCTGCACGTCATCACGGGGGTGGCTTGGATTGGCGCGTCTTTCTATTTTGTCTGGCTCGATAACAATCTGGAAACGCCGCCGCAGTGGAAGAAAGATAAAGGCATCAAAGGCGATCTATGGGCGATCCATGGCGGTGGCATTTATGAGGTCGCCAAGTACCAACTCGCCCCCGAAGCGATGCCCGCGACTCTGCATTGGTTCAAGTGGGAGGCATACAGCACCTGGCTAACCGGTATGGTGCTCATGACCTTGGTGTTCTACGTCGGGGCCGATGCCTACCTGATCGATCGCCGCATTGCCGACCTTACCCAATTTCAGGCAATTGCTATCGGACTGGGAATGCTGGTCGGTGGCTGGGTGATCTATGAAATACTCTGCGCAACGCCTCTGGCAAAGAACGGCTATTTACTTGGTCTAGTGCTCATTGGCCTAGCAATTGTGAGCGCCTATACGCTGACGCATGTGTTTAGCGGCCGCGGCGCATTTATCCATATGGGCGCGATGATTGGCACGTTAATGGCGGGCAACGTTTTTCGGGTGATCATGCCGTCCCAACGTGCGCTCGTGGCCGCCATTGAGTCGGGAGACACCCCCGACCCTGCATGGGGCGCCAAGGCCAAGTTGCGCTCCACCCATAATAATTATCTGACTTTACCGCTACTGTTCATCATGATCAGTAACCACTACCCCATGACCTACGCGGGGGACAATAATTGGCTGACTCTATTGGCCATCATTGCCATCACCGCGTTTGCACGCCATTACTTCAATCTGCGCCATCGCGGGGTGAACAAACCATCGATCATTGTGATCTCGCTTATCGCCACTGCGGCGCTGGCGTGGGCGATCATGCCCAAACCCACATCGGCGCCAGCGAGCTCAACAAACCAACAGGTATCCGCCGTTGAGGTGCAGGGCATAATTAATCGCCACTGCGTTTCGTGCCATGCGGAAAACCCCACCAGCGAACTGTTTGCCGCAGCGCCGGGGGGCGTCATGCTTGATACGCTGGCGTCTATTCAGCAGTGGGCGCCAAATATCAAAATTCAGGCAGTCGATTCTCAAGCGATGCCGCTGATGAATTCGACCGGAATGACCGATGAAGAACGGGCGCTACTGGGTCAATGGATAAGTGCTGGAGCGCCCGACGAGTGACGAACTGGGTCAAGGGATTAGAGATGCGCCTTGAGAATTTCAAACAGTTCGGGCCGATGCTCGCGGATCTCTTGGGGTGTCAAACCCTCAAGCGAGTGAGGATATTTCAGCCACGCCTCGGTTTCGTGCAAAAAATAATCGGGCTCCCGATCAACTTGCCGTCGAGTGGGCTTGTAGTAAGGGACCGCCACCCGGATATCGCTCGGAGTATTCAGGCGCGCCTTGGCCTCAAGATGGCGGATTACCGCGTCTATGGTGTGGCCAGTATCAAACACATCATCAACGATCAGCAGTCGATCTTCATGGGTGACTGTCTTAATCAGGTAGTTCATGCCGTGAATTCGAATATTCGAGGAACGGCCATCAATCGTTGCCGCGTAAGAGGATGTCCGAATCGCGAT
>CBFHHJ010000149.1:0-3937 GCA_965655505.1 Luminiphilus sp. | reverse complement strand
CACGTCAAGAAGAACGTGAGAAAGGCCCCACTGAGTAACCAGTAATTTCGTCTGGCTTCACGGTTTTCCATTGCATTCTCCCCGGTTGTAGTCGTATGACCTCGTTGGCAGATAGTCGAAGCTCAGCTCCAGCACCTGATTGCCCTGTCTATTCTTCGTCAGAAAAACACGCCTGCAGTTCGTTGGGATCGTTCATCCAGTTTTTTTGGGGGGGGGTTGAAATGGTAAGCCGGCCTGAATCCTTTCCTGCAGTGAATCTCGAGCTGCTTTTCAGGCTCCACGCTTGAGTCATCGTTATTGGCAGGCGTGGTGAGCATCATGACACTTACTCCCAGATAGGTTTCAGGGAGACGATTCGCAGTGTACTGAGCAGCATGGGAATGTTCTCATGCGCCGAGCGAAGCTCAATTTTGTCGAGCGACTTGTGGGTAAAAAAGAGGGCGGTGAACAGCGATCTCTGGTCAGCGTCAAAAACCTCGATGCACGAACTGTCTAAAACAATTCTGAGCTTGGTACACAGTCGGCCGTGCAGATTGACCGGAGCCTTGATCTCACTATTGAACGCATCCACGTGCCCCATACCGGCATTCGCTTTGCTGCGGATCAGGCGGATTTCGTCCGTGGAGGCTCTGAAATCTATACACAACTCCTCGTCAAAGTCGTTGTAAAACACCAGGAACCACCCATCTGACTTACCTTTGGACCAATCCAGTCCCAGGGTAATGTCCAGACAGGGAGGAAACACCTGATCAGACGGAACCACAGAATGAGCGCCAACAACCTGAGACCTCTCCTCCACCAGAGTCGTATCTACCAGCTGTTCCAGTTCCTCAATCGGAGGCGAAGCCAGTCTCAAACCATCCAGAGTCGACACCAGTTTCAGCTCCCTTGGAAGGGTCATCGCGCCCCTCCACGGTGCCGTTGGAATACTGTTGCCGTAGGCCCAGTTGTTCATCCAACCTATCAGGATGCGTCTGCCATCGGTTTCGTCAATATCGCTCCAGGTAACGCCTGCATAGTTATCTGGACCAAAGTCCAGCCAGAGGGTTTCAGCATGGTCGTGTACAAATCTATGGCCGTCAAACTTCCCTATGAAATATTGAGTCGCCGACCCACCGCATGGTCCGCCTGGATTTATGCTGACAAGCAGCACCCACTTTGTTTCGCCGGATTCCGGGTGTTTTAGCGGAAAGAGATCCGGACACTCCCATACGCCATCATGACAACCGACGCCCTCTCCGAAATTACCCATGAATTCCCAGCCTCTCAGGTTCGGCGAGTTGAAAAAGCTGATGACATCGCCCGCAGCCAGGACCATGATCCACCGATTCGTTTGCTCATCCCAGAACACTTTGGGGTCGCGCCAGTCATCGACACCAGGGTTGGGCATCACGGGGTTGCCCTGGTAGTACTCCCAGCTTGTTCCTGCATCCAGGCTGTAGGCCAGGCTTTGCACTTGATGGTTGTGCTTGGATGAGTGGGTAAAAACCGCGACGAGCGGTGGGTGGTCACCATCGGTTCGAAAACCGGAGGTATTGTTCCAGTCGACCACCGCACTCCCGGAAAAAATAAAACCCAGGCCTTCCGGGTCCGCCGGCAGGGCCACGGGACGGTCTTCCCAGTGCAGGAGATCCTTGCTGACAGCGTGTCCCCAGGAGATGTTCCCCCAGCTTTTATCAGTCGGGTTGTACTGGTAAAACAGGTGATAAACCCCGTTGTAGAAAACCATGCCGTTGGGATCGTTCAACCAGTTCTCAGGCGGTGAGAAATGTACTTGTGGCCTGTGCTTTTCTTTGTAAAGCATAGAATCTGAATCCGTCATACCTTAACCTCACTCGTCTGGACGAGCCTTCTGGACGAGCCTTCTGGACGTGTCTGAGACCTCGCACCGAGCAGAGCTTTCCCAACGCTCTTCGACTCTCACAGAGACGGGGGAATGTTGGCCGCATTGCCCCGGGAATCGCGGCTGGGGCAGTGCGAACAAGCGCGTGTGGTAACAACTGTCCTGAGCGATCCCATCCCCGGGATCGTTCAACCAGCTCATCGACCGCGTGACAGGCATGCCCGGGCACCACTGCGGAGACTCCTGATCAGTGGATGCCGGGCTCGTTGCTTTTGACATCGCGCATTCACCGGGTTGGACCGGGCCCGCCGCGGCGAGCTGAATCAACGCGGCGACGCACCCATGTGCACGTGATCGAAACTGAGGAACCCGCAACCACCGGGTTCTTCATCGAACAGCTGTACCTGAACCATACTGCCCGCGTTGGCAGACAGGTCAATCGACGTCCAGTCGTCGTCGCCATCGACAAACGCCGGACCACAGCTGTTCGCCTTCGCCTCAGTGATCACCGCATCGCCGTCACCCAGCACTCGGATACCGACCGGCGCGTCACCATTTCCGCCACCCAGGAGAAGGTTGAGATACGGACGTTCTGCGCTGACCATAAACGCAGGTGAAGTGAGCGTACCGGTAGGTGCGTCACAGCCCTCGCCATTAGCATTGATCTCGCAGGTCGAGACCGCGCGAGCACCAACATGCGCCGCCTCGGGGAAGCGCGTGGTTCCCGTCCAAGCATCTGCATCCGCCGGGGATTCGAAGGCACCGGTGGCGGTCCAGCCATTGTTCAGCATTTCAAGCGCGTCATTGAAGTCACCGATCACATCGACAAACGAGTCTTCGGTTACTGTTACGTTGTAGCCCAACGTCGCCACCGGTAACACCTGCCCAGCCGCGATAGCCGCATCCGGTAAGTGCAGAGCATCCGTTTCATAGATGTGGTCGAAACTCACAAATCCGCAACCACCGGGCTCCTCATCGAAGAATCGCACTCTTACGAACGCCCCGCGCACCATGGACACATCGAAAAATGTCCAGTCGTCATCACCATCGATGTTTGCAGGCCCACAGGAATTCGGCTGGTAACGCGCAAGTCCCGTACCGATCGTATCCAGGACTTCCACTCCGACCGGTGCATCACCGTTGCCTCCGGCCATCAGGAACTGCAGGTAGTCTCGACTGACACGAAACGCGGGCGTCATAAGCGTTCCCACCGGCGCATCGCAACCCGCTGCGTTATCGTTCATCTCGCAGGTGCTCACGGCACGTTGGCCGATTCGGGCAGCCGTGTCGAAACGCGTCGTACCCACCCAGGAATCCGCGGAACCGCCGGCAAAATCTCCCGTGGCCTCCCAGCCCCCCTCCGACAGCATCAGCTCGGGATTCTCAAAACTGCCACCCGGGATGAGTCCCAGGCCGTAGTTTTCCGGGTCGACGGTGACGTTGACCGACTCTAGGGGAGCGCTCACCACGCCCACGTTGGCACCGATTGCTTCGCTGCCCTGGTAGAAGTGATCGAAGCTCAGGAATCCACAACCGGCTTCCTCATTATCGTAAATCAGTATATCGACGCTGCGACCAATGAGATCGGTCACATCAAAATGTGCCCAATGCTCATCGCTGGCGATAATCGGATTGCCGCAGAAGTTCGGCGTATAATTCGCCAACTCGCTCGGGTCCTCTTCACCCTCGCCGGGAAGCAGTATCCGGACACCGACATTGTTTCCACCGTTCCCGCCGGACATCATAAAGTTGATGTGGCGGGATTGAACCTCCACGCCCTTAATCAGGATTGTGCCCATTGGTGCGTCGCAGCCTCCCTCGCCGATTTCGCAGGTGGTGACGGCGGCCGCTCCGATTCGCGCGGCATCGTCGCGAGTCGCCAGATCGTTCCAGCCACCCATGGCGATACCGGTATCGGCGAAAACACCTGTCAGCTCGAACTTGTCCGAATCGGCCTGAATCGCCAACGGATCATCGAAGTCGGCGATAACGTTTTCCGCGAGCCCCCCTTCCGGATTGAGAGTCACGTTGACCACCGCCAGCGTTACGTTCGGATCCTCCGGGTCTGAATCGGCATTGTCACCCACTCCGTCG
>CBFHHJ010000148.1:0-3956 GCA_965655505.1 Luminiphilus sp. | reverse complement strand
CCCGTTTTGATGGCTCACTTGCGACCTCCAGTGCACTTCAACCGATCTCACATGGCCTCAGCGTCAACGCTGCCGGCGACTTCCGGAAACTTATCCGGCGACCTATCTGGAGGCCAATCCGACGAATCAGCCCGCAGCACTGGCTTGTCGATTGGGTGAGCTCAAACCTGTGCAAATCGGCCCACACCAACTCAAGAACCCAGTACTGCTTGCACCAATGGCGGGTGTGACCGATCTACCGTTTCGGGAACTGTGCCTCGAATTGGGTGCCGGTATGGCCGTCGCAGAAATGCTGAGTGCCGACTTGTCCCTAAAAGACTCGCGTAAAAGCCAGTTCCGGCGGCGACAGGGGGCTCATGAAGGCATCCGTTCGATTCAGATTGTCGGCAGCGAGCCCGATCAGCTGGCTGCTGCGGCGCGCTTCAATGCCGACGCCGGCGCCGATGTCATCGATATTAATATGGGATGTCCCGCCAAAAAGGTGTGCAAAAAAGCCGCCGGATCCGCACTGCTGGCCGACGAGCAACGGGTCGCCGACATTCTCACCGCTGTCGTCGGTGCGGTGGACATACCCGTGACACTCAAAATTCGTACTGGGGTTGCCCCTGAGCGCAGAAACGGTGTCGCCATTGCCAAGATAGCCGAGGACTGCGGCATCCAACTGCTGACGGTGCATGGTCGAACTCGTGCCGATCGCTTCAAGGGCCAGGCTGAGTACGACACCATCGGCCAAATTGTCCAATCTGTTTCAATTCCAGTAATCGCCAATGGCGATATCACTTCTGCCGTCAAAGCCCAAGCAGTGCTCGAATGCACCGGCGCGGCAGGCGTCATGATCGGTCGTGCAGCACAGGGTCAGCCTTGGTTACCGGGGATCATCGCCCAAGCACTGGCGTCGGGACAGTCCGTCAACCCACCACCCATTTCTGAGCAATTCGCCCTAATCAGCCGGCATTTAAACGCACTGCATCAGTTTTACGGCGAGTTTCTGGGTGTCCGGATCGCCCGTAAACACATTGGCTGGTTTGTTGATGGACTGCCCAATCAATGTTGGCTCAGTGCTGACCCAGAAATCTTTGTGATAGGTGCGTCAGATGCGGCGGATGAGTCATTTAATCATGGGCTCAAAGGCTGGAAATCAGGCTTCAACAAGCTTGAAACACCCGACCAACAAGTAGCGAGTCTGCAGGCCTTGGGATGCGCCGTGGACGAAGTGACCGATAATTCACTAGCCGCCTAAGCGCAGGATGTCGTGACCGGCGTAACCGACTCCGGCTAAGAGCACGACACTGCGCGCAAGACACAAGACACAAGACACACAAGACACACAAGACACACAAGACAAAACATACAACAAAGCGACCGACGCCGTAGAACCCATGCCCACAAACAGCAGCGCCAATACAAGCAGTAACCCGAGCACTAACGTTAGAAGTAACGTGAGCCCTAACGCGAGTACATCGGATGAGAACACCAACGCCGATGCTTTGACTGAGGCGCCGCGCCCTCTGCGGGAGAGTGCCCATGAGGCCATCAGCTATTTTCTGGCGGAAATCGATACCCCTGCAGGCCAGCCCTACACCGAAATTTACGACATGGTGATATCGCAAGTTGAGGAGCCCTTATTACGGGCGGTGATGACGTTCACCCAAGGCAATCAAAGCCGCGCATCTGAGATGCTTGGCCTCAACCGCGGCACGCTGCGCAAAAAGCTCTATCGCTACGGCATCCACGAACCCTCCCCCAACCGAAAGACCATCAGGAACTGACCAGTATGAATGACGTCGCCCTAGCACCCGTTCGACGGGCTCTAATCAGCGTCTCGGATAAATCCGGTATTGAAGACTTTGCCCGCGCATTGACCGAACGCGGAGTCGCTCTACTCTCCACCGGCGGGACCTGTCGGTTGTTGCAGGAAGCCGGCATCCCGGTGACCGAAGTGTCTGAATACACGGGCTTTCCCGAGATGATGGACGGCCGTGTAAAGACCCTCCACCCGAAAATTCACGGGGGTGTTCTGGGACGCCGGGGCACGGACGACGACGTCATGGCGGCACATGGCATCGACGCCATCGATATGGTCGTGGTCAATCTGTATCCCTTCGAGCGCACCGTAGCGCGCCCCGACTGCAGCCTGGAAGATGCGATCGAGAATATTGATATTGGTGGTCCCACCATGGTGCGAGCGGCGGCCAAAAACCATCGGGATGTGACCATTGTCGTGGATGCCGGCGATTACCCGTGCCTGCTCGAAGAACTTGATGCCAACGACGGTCACACCCGACTTGAGACCCGTTTTGACCTTGCCATTAAGGCCTTCGAGCACACGGCGGCTTACGACGGCGCCATCGCCAACTACTTTGGTCGACTGGTCGGTAATGGCAGTGACAACTTCCCGCGCACACTCAATTTGCAGCTGAGTAAAGCTCAGGAAATGCGCTACGGGGAGAACCCTCACCAAAAAGCGGCGTTCTATCGTGAGCGCAATCCGAGCGAAGTGGGTATCGCCAACGCAACCCAGCTTCAGGGCAAGGAACTCTCATTCAACAATGTCGCGGATACCGATGCTGCCCTTGAATGCGTCAAGAACTTCGATGCCCCTGCCTGCGTTATCGTTAAACACGCCAACCCTTGCGGGGTTGCCGTCGCGGAGACCCTTGGCGAAGCCTACCAGCGGGCCTTTGATACCGACGCCGAGTCAGCATTCGGTGGCATCATTGCGTTCAACCGGGAGCTTGACGCTGACACCGCACAGGCGATTGTCGATAAGCAGTTTGTCGAAGTGATCATTGCACCGTCGGTAGCGCCCGAAGCCGCTGCTGCTGTGGCAGGCAAGAAAAATGTTCGTCTGTTGACCACGGGCAATTGGGGCTCGGCAACACCGACCCGCGACTTCAAACGGGTCAATGGTGGACTGCTGGTTCAGGATCGCGACGACGGCATGGTTACCCGTGACGACCTCAACGTCGTCAGTAAGCGACAGCCCACTGAACAGGAGTGGCTCGATCTGTTGTTCGCGTGGAAAGTCGCGAAATATGTCAAATCCAACGCCATTGTCTACGCCGCCGGTAATCGCACCATCGGCGTGGGCGCCGGTCAGATGTCGCGGGTGAATTCCGCGCGAATCGCAGCGATTAAAGCTGAGCATGCGGGTCTTGAGGTAGCTGGCGCTGTGATGGCATCGGACGCGTTCTTCCCCTTCCGTGACGGCATTGATAACGCTGCAGAGCGGGGTATCGCAGCGGTAATTCAGCCCGGCGGCTCAATCCGCGATGACGAGGTGATTGCCGCCGCAGACGAGGCGAATATGGCGATGGTTTTCACCGGCATGCGTCACTTCCGTCACTAATATCGGCGTCTGCTATTGGCAACTCTTATTGGCAACTACTAAGTAAGGCAACAATCCTATGAACGTACTCATTATTGGCAGCGGCGGTCGGGAACATGCGCTGGCTTGGAAAGTCGCCCAATCAGATGGAGTCGATACCGTTTATGTCGCACCCGGTAACGCCGGCACAGCCCGGGAAGTGGGCCTGGTCAATGTCGATATCGACACCCTAGATTTCGAACGTCTTGCGGATTTCGCCTGGGACAATGCCTGCACGCTGACCATTGTCGGCCCCGAAGCGCCTTTGGTCGGTGGCATTGTCGATTACTTCACCGAACGTCAATTGGCTTGCTTTGGCCCGAGCAAAGCGGCGGCGCAGCTTGAGGGTTCCAAAGCCTTTACCAAGGACTTTCTTGCCCGGCACAACATCCCGACCGGCTACTACGCCACCTTCACGGACACTGACGCGGCCCTCGCTTACGTTCGTGAACAGGGCGCACCCATTGTTGTCAAAGCGGATGGTCTCGCCGCAGGTAAAGGCGTGATCGTCGCTGAAACCCTGGCACAGGCCGAGAGTGCCATCGTCGACATGCTGTCTGATAATGCCTTCGGCGACGCTGGCTGCCGG
>CBFHHJ010000147.1:0-3981 GCA_965655505.1 Luminiphilus sp. | reverse complement strand
AGCCTGAAGAGACCCAGTCAGATTCAACGAAATCCAACTGAGGATCAAAGGAATGATGAAAGGCCAGGGAAGGCCGTTTACACTCAGAGGCAATTGGATAAACGAGGGGAAGTGCAATGGATCCACTTGAAGTACTGTTCGTGCCGATGGTTTTGTTCATGATCTTTGTCGCGCCGATCTGGATCGTTATGCACTACCGCAGCCTGAACCGCTCAAGCCGTAGCCTAGGCGATGATGATCGGCAGGCACTCGACCAGATGCTCGCGACCGCCGATAAGCTGAACGACCGGATCGCATCATTGGAATCAATCCTTGATGCGGACCATCCCAGCTGGCGTGAACAAGTCAATTCCAAGGAGTAGGAAATGAGTCGATACAAGAAAAAGGGCGTTGGAGACCGTAAGCGTGGCGGTTGGGGCATGGACCTCTACCGCAACCAGTCAGAAGGATGGATCGCGGGTCTGTGTGCTGGTTTGGCCGACCATTGGGGCGTGCCCAATTGGATGGTTAGATTGGGTGCACTGGCACTGCTGATCTTTACGGGAGCGCTCGCGTTCTGGGCATACGTGGCCGGTTGGATACTGGTTGGACCCCGTCCGACGCGCTGGAGCGACAGCGATGCTAGCGGTGAGGTCGAAGTCGAATATGACGAGGACAAACACCAATTCCGTAAACGCACGGTGTTTTACTACTCGGACTCTCCCGGCGAGCGCATGCGTAAAGCAAGTGAGCGACTTGACCAGGCCATGGCACGGGTTGAGGCGATGGAACGTTACATGACGTCGCGCCGCTACGACCTGAACCGAGAATTCTCGAAGCTCTGAGGTTCGAAAGGGCAGCAGTACACTGCCAATGTTTACCGAGTATTTTTGGTGAACACCGCGACGGGGATGTCCTAGGGCATCCCCATTTTTTTGTGCAGTTCCACTGTAATAACTTAGCGAGATCGCATACTGTATTCAGCTACTATGCACGTGTTCGTGGTCGGATGCGGCGTCGTGTACGTAGCCAGATGCACAAGCGCCAAAACGCTCAGCGCGCTGATATCCAACGTGATAAGAAAACAGTTAAGACAACGCCATCTATGCAGACCTTGAAATCTATTCGTCCAGAGCGTGTCGGCAAAGGACCCTTACTGGTGTTTTGCCACGCCAATGGGTACCCGCCCGAGGCTTACAGCAGCTTGTTGTCTCGGTTACCCGCTGAACTCGATATCCGAACAGTCGAGCATCGCCCATTTTGGCAGGAGGGGGAGGCACCACGGTTTCTGTCCTGGCAAACCTATGCAGATGACCTCGCTGCGACCCTCGCTCGTGAAAACATCGATTCGTGCACGCTCATGGGTCACTCCATGGGCGCTATAGTCAGTTTCATGGTTGCTCTCGAGCAGCCCGAGCGGGTGCAGGCCCTGGTGGCTCTTGATCCTGTGTTGCTCAACTTCGCCATTTGGGTTGGAAGTCGGGTCACGACGCGGCTTTTACGCCGCGACATTCCGATAGCCATTAAGGCTGAAAGGCGTCCTTCGGGATTCGACGGCCATCAGGCAGCCTATGAGTTTTATCAATCCAAGCGGGCTTTTCAGCGCATGGGGTCAGAACAGCTTTGGGAATATGTAAGGTCGGCTCATTCGCTGGAGCAGGATGGTTCCGTTTCATTGCGTTGGTCCGGCGCTTGGGAAGCCTGCGTCTATCGGTCCGCGCCCTACATGATGTCGCGACTGAAAAAGCTGCGCGTTCCACTACTGGGTATCGCCGGCGCTGAAAGCGACGTACTGAATCCGCAGGTACTAGCAGACTGGCAGCGTGCGTGTCCGGCGTTGAATCTGCATGTCCTCGATGCGGGGCATCTCGTTCCTCTGGAGGAGCCCGATGCGTGCGGTGAATTGATCACCGAATTCCTTGTAGACGCCGGCATTCTCTCGCGGCCATAGTCATTACTGCCATAGCCTAGATACACAGACGCTTAGCCGAGACTGGCGTTATTCCCAGTGCTGGAGAAGTCGAATATTCGCTGATCGATGCATGGGAACATAAACGTCGCTGCGTATATACTGGGCGCAAAAGCATCCGGAGGTCATATGAGTAAATTGCTGATTGTTGCCGATATCGAAGCCAAGTGCGCCGCCACGCCACGAGGGCTGCGTCTTGCCGAGGAAATGGACTTACAGCCCGAGGTTGTCGCTTTCACCTTCGCTGACCTTAAGCGTTTGAAGGTTGATCGCGAGACCGCTGCCGGCATTAAGAAACAACTGATGGCTGAGCGTCGTGCGACCATTAAGGCGCGCGTGGACAAAGTTGCTGGTGACAATCACAGAGTGAAGATCCATGTGGTTTGGGCAGAGAATATCCATGAGTGGATTATCAAACGCGCGTCTCAGGATTATGCGGTTGTTGTAAAAAGCCGGCACAAGTCTGAGGCCTTTGGGCATACCTCCACGGATTGGCACTTGCTGCGTGACTGTCCGGCGCCGGTTCTGCTCGTTAGCAAGAAGAAATGGAAGGGTGATGCCACGGTGCTGGCGACCGTCGATCTCGATGCGGGGACCCGGACCAAGCAGAAGCTCAATGAGGATGTCGTGCTGACGGCCCGGCACTACGCCGAAATTTTGGATGCCAAGTTACAGGTTCTGTGTGTTATCGATGTCCCAACATTGCTCGCAGATCTCGATCTGATTGACCCAAAAACTTACGCGAAGAAGCGCAAAGAAGATTTGGCACCTGCGTTAGCGAGCCTGGCTGAGATCACAGGATTGTCACAATCAGCGTTTAAACTAAAGCGTGGTCCGGTTGCGAAAACGATTGTTTCCGAGGCCAGTGCGGCAAACGCTCAGTTGGTCATTATGGGCACCGTTGGCCGCAAAGGCGTGAAGGCCCAAATGATTGGAAATACGGTAGAGGAAACCCTCGGCCTTCTTCGAACCGACACGTTGACGCTAAAACCTTGATAGCAGCCCTGAACAGTAGCCCTGAACAGTAGCCCTGAACAACAGCCCTGAGCTAACGAGTGTGTTTTCCTGGGGGTAAATAGCTTGCTAAGCATTGTCAGCGCGCCTGGATGACGACCTGATTCTCTCTTAGAGGGTTGGCTCAGTGATAATTAGACAGGAGTAACATGCCAGATCTCGATCCGATAGCTCGCCTACTTGAAGACCTCGACGAACCCCACTTCTACCCGCGAGAACTCAGCTGGTTATCGTTCAATGCACGTGTTTTGCAGGAGGCCGAAGACCCTGACGTCCCGATTATCCAACGGATTCGTTATCTCGGGATTTTTTCCAGCAACCTTGATGAGTTTTTCCGGGTTCGCGTTGCCGAGGTGCGGCGCCTTATCTCGGTGTCCTCAGGCGCGCAGCGGCAAAAATCCAAGGCACTGCTTTCGGCAATTCAGCAGCGTGTGGTTGAGCTGCAACACGAATTTGACGAGGTCTCTCGACGGGTGCTTCGGGAATTAGCTCGCAAACACATCTATCTCATTCATGAAGGGCAGTTGGAGGAAGGCCAGCAGGCGTTTGTGCAGCAGTTCTTCCAGAATAAAGTGTTGCCAGAACTTGAACCAATTTTGCTGCGCGACGAGCACGCGATTCCGCTGCTGACGGATGAGTCCCTGTATTTAGCGATTGATATTGAGACTACCGAAGGGCCGCAATTTGCAATTCTTGAGGTGCCCACGGATCAGTTAGGGCGCTTTATCGAGATCCCCAAGCGTAAGCGACGCCAAGGGCGCGTATTTATCGTACTCGACAATATTAGTCGTGCCTGTTTGCCCCAGATTTTTCGTGGCGTGTTTGAGATTAGTTCGGCATCAGCCTATTGCTTCAAATTCTCTCGGGACGCTGAGCTTGAGATTGACGCGAGCATCAATGAGAGCCTGATAGAAAAAATGGCATCGAGCCTGAAGCAGCGTCAACGTGCCGATGCAGTGCGGTTTGTCTACGATGAGGACATGCCCGAGCGAATGCTGAACTATCTCCGTAAGCGTTTC
>CBFHHJ010000146.1:0-3999 GCA_965655505.1 Luminiphilus sp. | reverse complement strand
TCCGACGGTAATAAATGTGATGCCCAGTCCCTGCAGTCCTTCGGGAACATCGCTGTACTTGAGCTTCTCGCGAATACCCGCCAAGGCCACAATCGCCAGGGCCCAACCAACGCCAGCGCCAGCGCCAAACACCACGCTTTCACCAAAGTCATAGCTGCGCTCAACCATGAACAGCGACGCGCCCAAAATCGCGCAGTTCACTGTAATCAAAGGCAAGAAAACCCCCAACGCTGCATAGAGTGCCGGCACATATCGGTCGAGGAACATCTCGAGGATCTGTACCAGTGCCGCAATCACGCCGATATAGCTCAGAAGACCCAGAAAACCCAGATCCACATCGGGCAGGCCCGCCCACGCAAGCGCACCATCGGACAACAAGTATTGGTAGATGAGGTTATTCACGGGCACGGTAATCGTCAGTACGACGATCACTGCAATACCAAGGCCGAGTGCTGCCTGAATTTTCTTCGAAACGGCAAGGAAGGTGCACATGCCGAGAAAGAATGCGAGCGCCATGTTTTCAATAAACACCGCGCGCACGAAAAGACTCAGATAATGTTCCATCAGGCGTTCTCCTCCACCGGCGTGTGCTTCGCAATAACGAACTCGGGCTTTTCAACTTGATCTTTCTGCCACGCGCGAATCGCCCAGATAAGAAGGCCAATCAGGAAGAAAGCACTGGGGGGCAACAGCAACAGGCCGTTGGGGGTGTACCAGCCGCCTTCGGTAACCAAAGGCAGAATCTCGACCCCAAAAAGCTTGCCGGCACCGAGTAATTCTCGAATGAAACCCACTACCAATAGCACAAATGAGTATCCCAAACCGTTACCAATGCCATCGAGGAAGCTTGGTATTGGCGGGTTCTTCATGGCGAAGGCTTCAGCGCGGCCCATGACAATGCAGTTGGTGATGATCAACCCAACAAACACCGAGAGTTGCTTTGAAATATCGTAGGCCACCGCTTTCAGAATCTGATCAACCACAATTACCAGCGAGGCAATGATCGTCATCTGGACAATGATGCGGATGCTCGAGGGTATAAAATTGCGAATGCTCGAGATGAACAGGTTTGAAAAGGCCGTCACCAAGGTCAGCGCAATGCACATTACAAACGTGACTTTGAGCGAAGACGTGACAGCTAGTGCGGAACAGATACCCAGAATCTGAAGTGCGATCGGGTTATTTTTAAAAACGGGCTGAAACAGTGTGTCTTTAATATCCATCAGGCATCTCCACTTCGCAGATTGCTGAGGTAAGGGGCAAAGCCATTGTCACCCATCCAGAATTGCACCAAGTTACTGACGCCTTTGCTCGTCAGGGTTGCGCCGGACAAGCCGTCCACCTGCCAGTCAGCGGCGGGCGAATCAGGGCTCACGGCACCCTTCACGACCGCTATCGCTACGTCACCATCACGGTATACCTGCTTTCCTTCCCACATCGCTTTCCAGCGAGGGTTGTCCACTTCGCCACCGAGACCCGGGGTTTCACCGTGGTCATAAAAACCCAACCCTGCAATGGTATCGGCATCGGATTCCAGTGCGATAAAGCCATAGAGCGTTGACCACAGACCGTAGCCATGAATAGGCAAAATCACCTTGTCGAGATCGCCCTCCGCGTTATTGACCAAATAAACGAGCGCATAGTCGGAGCGCCGCATAATCTTTGCGAGGTCCTCTTCCGCGCTGAGTCGCGTTGACCGCGCCGGATCTTTAGCGGCGTCTCGCTGATCAAACGCCTGTGGATCGACGTCGTCGACGTATTCGCCGGTCGAGACATCGATAACCTTGGTGGTCACCCGCTCAAACTGCTCTTCCACCGTTTGTTCAGGATTAAACATACCCGCAGCCATCAAGATATTGCGCTTTAAGTCACGGGTTTTGTTGATCTCCTGCTGCGGCTTCAAGACCACCGCTGCGGTCGATACGACGACCGAGCAAACCACGCACAAGGCAAGTGCGACCGTGAGAACGCGACCTAGGCCTTCGTTATTACTGGACACGAGCGAGCCTCCTTTTGACATTGGCCTGAATCACAAAATGATCGAACAATGGCGCAAACAAATTAGCGAACAGAATCGCCAGCATCATGCCCTCGGGGAACGCAGGGTTCACTACCCGAATCAAGACGCACATCACACCGATCAAAATACCGTAGGCCCAGCGACCGCCATTAGTCATCGCCGCAGAGACAGGGTCCGTCGCCATAAAGAACGCACCGAAAGCAAAGCTGCCGACAACCATGTGCCAATACCAAGGCATCGCGAACGCGGGATTTGAGTCAGAGCCAATACCGTTCAGCAGGGTTGAGAAGGCAATCATCCCGACAAAACACCCCGCCACCACGCGCCAGGATGCGATACGAGTTAACAGTAGGACCGCACCGCCAATCAGCACCATCAGCGTTGAGGTTTCTCCAATCGAGCCCGGTATGGTGCCGACAAAGGCCTCCCACCACGTGAAGCTTTCGGTCAGACCGCCCATGCCTTCAGCAGCAACAATGCCCAAAGGCGTTGCTCCGCTGTAGCCGTCGACCGCTGTCCATACCGCATCGCCCGACAGTTGCGCGGGGTAGGCAAAATACAGAAAAGCACGTCCGGTCAGCGCTGGATTAAGGAAATTTTTACCCGTACCACCGAAGACTTCTTTGCCGATCACAACGCCAAAACTGATACCGAGCGCAGCCTGCCAAAGTGGCAAATCGGGGGGCAGCGTCAGCGAAAACAAAATGGAAGTCACGAAGAAGCCTTCATTGACCTCATGGCCGCGCTTCATCGCGAACAGGACTTCCCAGAAACCGCCGACGATGAACGTGACCATGTAAAGGGGCAAAAAGTGCAGTGCACCGAACAGGAAGCAATCCCAGACGCTTGTTGGGCTGTAGCCACCTAGGGTCGACATCACCGCACCGCGCCAACCATCTAACTCACCGCCAGTTGCCGCCAGCACGTCGTTCGCTTGGAAGCCCAAATTCCACATGCCGTAGAACATCGCCGGAAACGTCGCAAACCACACGGTGATCATGATGCGTTTTAAGTCGACGCCATCACGGACATGAGCGGAAGTGCGCGTTGTGTGTGAGGGCGAGTAGAAAATAGTATCTACCGCCTCGTAAAGCGCGTACCAGCTTTCGTAGCGCCCACCCGGCTTGAAATGGGGTTCGATATTGTCGAGTGTCGATCGTAAGCCCATGAGTTACCCCTCCTTCTCAATGCGCGTCAGGTTATCGCGCAGGACCGGCCCGTATTCGTACTTACCCGGGCAAACGTAGGTGCATAGGGCCAGATCCTCTTCATCGAGCTCGAGGCACCCCAGTGATTGCGCAGTTTCCGTATCCCCAACCAGCAGCGCCCGTAACAACTGCGTGGGCAAAACATCGAGGGGCATAATGCGCTCGTAGGCACCTACCGGCACCATCGCGCGCTCGGAGCCGTTAGTGTTTGTTGTCATGGGAATGGGTTTAACGCCAAACCAACTCGACAGATAAATACCCAGCACCGAGTGCTTTCGCGCGCCGGGGGACAACCAACCCATGAAATCTCGCTCGCGACCTTCGGCCAAGGCGCACACCTGATTGTGATAACGACCCAGATAAGCAATGTCGCTCTGCACCGTCCGGCCGCCGAGAACCGAACCGGAGACCACACGGGTTTCTCCGGACTTCAATTCACCCGCGGTCAATTGTTGCAAATCGACCCCAATGCGCGTTCGAAGTAGCCGAGGTTTCTCAACCTGCGGTCCCGCAAGTGCAACGATACGAGGGGTATAAAGGGTGCCATCAAGGAACAAGCGTCCGATCGCGATAACGTCCTGATAACCGACCGTCCACGCCAAGCGTGAGTTTGATGCGCCCATCAGGAAATGAATGTGAGTGCCCGGAAGTCCCGCCGGGTGGGGACCAGCAAACTCTTCCTGCTGAATATTGGCATGATTGCCCTTAGCGATGCCGCTGTCAGGCGCTGTACAGAGATACACGGGACAACCGGTCAGCGTCGCAAGCACA
>CBFHHJ010000145.1:0-4002 GCA_965655505.1 Luminiphilus sp. | reverse complement strand
AGCTTGCCAATTTAATTGACGGAGAAAATTTACGTGATGGGTCTTCTCGCGGGGGAAAGGTGCTTGGCAATATTAAGAGCGGCGATGAAGTTCGCGATGGCTCATCTCGTGGTGGAAAGATTCTCTGTAACGTGAAGGATGGCAAGTTTATTAGGAAGGGTTCATCTCGCTCTGGCTCGAAATTATGCTCCCTAAACGACGCTGCTAAAGAATTAGGTTATTCCTCCCAGGGACCGTCAACTGCCATTGTTTGGTGGTTCTTCTGCAGGTGACGTCCCTTAGTGTTGAATAAAGGTTTCCAGTCGCTGTAAGTCCGAGTGAAGTGAAGTGAAGTCGATTCTTTACTAATCTAACGCGTAGTTTTCGAACTTGGGTGCCAAAAACTTGCGTCGTTGGAAGTTGTTTAGCTCGGTGGCTCAGTAACTTGCAACCGAATCGCGTGTCAGTTCCGTGCGCCCGAAACAATCCGCCTGCTGTCAAAGTGCTCACTCCAAACCCAACCTTAATCGACCGTCATCGCCGGCAAAAAATCACCACCTAATCCCCGCCAAACCCCACAATCTCCGCAATAAATTGATCCGCATATTCCTCACATTTCTTCGGACCTACCCCGTCGATAGCCAGGAACTGCTCCTTAGTCACTGGACGCTCTCGGCACATGGCGCTGAGGGTGCGTTCGTTGAAGATCACAAATGCCGGCACCTTTTTAGTATCGGCCAGTGACTTTCTCAAGGCTTTTAAGGCATCCCATAAGTCTTGGTCATGGGCTGCGATGGTGGACTTAGCCTTGGACTTCTTCTTGCTAGATCGCCCACCGCCGCCCACAGCCACACTGCGATCCTTGCGAAACTCCAGTTGCACCTGGCCCTTCAGCACCTCGCGGGATGTCTCGGTCAACTTGAGCGCACCATGGCGCTCCACATCCACGCGAAGCACTCCCCGTGCGACAAGCTGACGCAGGACTGATCGCCACTCCAATACGGGTATCGCTGCACCGACGCCAAAGGTGGGGAGATGATGGTGGTCATACTGAATCACTCGATCCGTCATCTTCCCCATCAGTACATCAATGACGTAGTTGGCGCCAAAGGTTTGCCCTGTTCGATAAACCGCCGACAGCGCCATTTGCGCGGCCTGTGTCCCATCCCACGTTTCCGGCGGCTCCAAGCAATTGTCGCAACGGCCGCAAGGCTCCGTCGTGGTTTCACCAAAGTAGTCGAGGATGACGTTGCGCCGACAGGTACTGACTTCACACAAGCCCAGCATGGCACTCAGACGTCGCCACTCCACGCGCTTAAAATCATCACTCGCCTCAGACTCCATTAACCGCTGTCGGATCCAGGCGACATCCTGAAAACCGTAAACCATCCAGGCTTCGGACTTGAGACCGTCGCGCCCTGCCCTGCCGGTCTCCTGATAATAAGACTCGATGCTCTTGGGCATATCCAGATGAGCAACGAAGCGCACGTCGGGCTTATCGATCCCCATACCGAACGCGATGGTAGCCACCATCACCAGACCATCCTCATCCAGAAACCGTCGTTGATGGTTTAGCCGGATCTCGGGAGGCATGCCCGCGTGATACGGCAGGGCTTCGATACCGTGCTCAACCAGCCAGCTCGCGGTCTCTTCTACCCGCTTACGACTGCCGCAGTACACGATGCCCGAACAGCCAAGATAGGCACCGCGGATGAAGCCAAGGAGCTGCTTACGAGGTTCTTTCTTTTCAATGATGTTGTAGTAAATATTGGGTCGATCGAAGCTGCTGACAAACTGATTGCGTTCACCCAAGCGCAGCCGATCCACAATCTCCTGTCGCGTTGTCGGATCGGCAGTCGCTGTTAGGGCAATGCGCGGAATGTCTGGGAACAAGCTCGCCAAAGCCTCGAGCTTAAGATAATCCTCGCGGAAATCATGCCCCCACTGGGAGACACAGTGGGCCTCATCGATGGCAAACAAACCGACATCCACATCACTCAGCAGATCAATGGTGCGCTGCTTAAGTAGACGTTCTGGCGCCACGTAAAGCAGGTCGAGCTCCCCTGCACGCAACGCCCGCTCAATCTCAACCACGGCGGCGTAGTCGAGGGTGGAGTTTAGAAAGTCTGCCCTAACACCCAGGCCTTTCAGCGTCTCGACCTGGTCCTGCATGAGCGCGATCAGCGGTGAGACCACCACGCCACAGCCTTTGCGAATAATCGACGGCACTTGATAGCACATGCTCTTGCCGCCACCCGTGGGCATCAGCGCCAGCGCATGCTCACCGGCGATCACTGCATCAACGATTTCACGCTGAAGCGGCCTGAAGCTTTGATAGCCAAATATCTCGTTGAGGACATCGAGGGGGTTCAGCACGCGGCAAACTCACGAGTCCATCGGTTCGCAGCTGCAGCTCGGTACAGGGCGAGCGCAAACTCAATCATCATCTGAGAATTCCTGAGATCTAAGAACTTCAAGCCTCGTCGATAAAAACGGGATGGGATCTTTTATATTAAAAATACACTGCGTCCGGCTCGCTTTCGTGCCACGAAGTGTTAGACGAGTAACGGATCGCCATCCTAGCACTGGCTGGGTATGATCGTTATCCAGAAACGCGACGAGGCGTGTAAACGTGAGCGAATCAGAAATCTGGCAGATCATTCAGACAGGCAACGAGATCTCAGTCATGCGCACCGAGGTCCAGATCACCATTACCGTCGGTGTTTTGATCATCGCCTCACTCCGCGCTATCCAACTGAATCCGCCACTCCTGACCATACTACTAGGTGCGTATCTCAGTTACGGCTGGACGAATTTCGGCATGCTGATCTCAGAGATGCACATACTAATCGCTGGCATTGAACAACTGGCGTCCATGCAGGCGGCAGGCATTGAGCTCAGCAATATGGGCCAATACCTAGCGATGGCAAACGACGACGTTTTGAAAGAAACGTTGATTCCCAGCATGTACGCTATCTATTCGGTGGTAACCGTGGCCACCATCGGATATGCCATCTGGCAGTATCGGCGTCAGAGGCTCGAGGAAGATGCGTAATTTCGCGCTCAGCCGTGTGGTTCTCACATGCTTTCCCGTGGATTAAGTGACCACAGGCTCAAATAGTAGGGCACCTCTAAAGGACAGAGCTCGGTAAGACGCACTAGTCACAACATCCACCGCATTGAATTTGAATCAAGCAGCGCCTTTCTTTTGCCGGCCACTCTCAATCCTCGACAAGCCGAGCGAAAGAGCAACACCGTGGGGCTTTTGTCACCTTAGAACATAGGTTCGGAAAAACCGGTAAGAACCCGCGCCAAACCTGGTTGCGACTGGAAATGCAATTGATTCTCAACCGCACCAATTTGGTGCAGCAAAGCCGGTCAGTTCTTAGACACCCATGATCCATTGGCTCCCACCGCGCCGTACGCTAATCAAACTCATGGGAGAACTACCAATGTCGAACATCAATCGCAGAAAATTTCTTCAATCTTCAGCCGTTGCCGGCGCGGGATTACTGATCGCTCGGTTCAGCCACGCTCAGGAGGTTGTCTCTGAAGCCGACGGTACAGCAGTGGCAATGGGCTACAAGGCTGACCACACCACTGTGGACGTCGCGACGTGGACCAAAAAAGCCGGCCCAGATGGCGCGGGACAACAGTGCACCAGCTGCGTGCTTTACCAGAAGATCGACGATGAATACGGTAACTGCGCGATATTTGCAGGCAAACGCGTTCACGCGGCAGGCTGGTGTAACGGCTGGGTGGCCGCATCGTAAAGACGCGCTTAGCACAAAGGGGTTGGCAACCGGTTGGGTCGTAAGTGCTCGGTCGTCAGTGCTGTGACAACAGTACTGCGAGCTACTAACCATGGAAGGCACTAAGCAATGGTAATCACGAGCCTCTTGCTCACTGCGTTTTTGTTTGGCGGCATGGTGCTGTACTCCTTCGGGTTCGCCGCATTTCTATTCACCAACCTGCCCGCCGATCAGGCCGGCACACTCATCCGTCGCGCCTTTCCGCTTTTTT
>CBFHHJ010000144.1:0-4085 GCA_965655505.1 Luminiphilus sp. | reverse complement strand
CAGGGAAATCAAAGTCAGGGCGATCTCCCTCTCGTAGCCCTACAACGTCCACATAAAAGTCGCGAACAGCTTTCATCAACTTGGGCGGCGCAACGATGTTGTAGTGGTTGAGTCCTTCTATGGCCATAGTTGTGCCCTTTTAATCTTACGTGTTGTCATTCGCCGTGTTGGTGCTGCTGTCGCGTGGTTGAGCCGACTGAGCCAAGGCATTCACAGGTGTTTTAACACGTGATCTAGCTCGGTCAACCAGTCGGTGCGTCGTTGACAGCATCAAGTCACGCTGCCTACCCTCGAGTGGTGTGGGGATCTAGCCAACGCTGCAGTCGACGTCTCGATGTAAGGAGTTATGCGCCAATGTTTACGCCACCAAAAAACGCAACATCACCACAACTTGAGACTCCATCGAATTACGTGGTTTACGGCTGGCAGCGCAGTTATTTCACACACAAGTTGATGGCTGCGCTGCATTTTTATGGTGCCGATTGGACGTTTGAAGCCAAGACCGCTGACAACGAGGCCGAGATTCGATATCGATCGGGTACCCATCAGATTCCTGTACTGCACACGCCAGAGAACTGGATGATTGCAGACACCACGCCGTTGATACAGATGCTCGACGGCCGCTTCCCAAGCCGTGAGATGTTTCCCTCAGGTGAGATGGGGTTTCTGGTGCATCTGCTCGAGGAATATTTTGATGAATGGGTTGCGCGCACAACGGTTCATTGGCGTTGGAACTACGAAGAAAATCATCAGCTATTGGCCATGGATGCAGCCCACGGCGACCCAGATATTGCCAAGGTCATGATTGGCTGGGGCGCCAAGGTCTGTCGCGCCCTTGGTGTCAGTTCCGAGACCCAAAAGCGGGCTGCGGAGGATGAATATCATCGTATTATGGCCGCCGCAGAGACCCAGCTTCAGCAGACCGCATACCTTCTGGGAGATCGCCCCACCGCGGTCGATTGCATTGTGCTGGCGGGACTGAGAGCCCACTTTCTCTACGACCCCGCGCCGCGCGCAGCGCTGGTTGATCGTTATCCTGTGGTGGTGAAGTGGGTTGAGTCCGATGCCGATGATTGGAATGGCCTTGGGAGTCTCAGTGGGCTCGCCAACCTCACAGACTTTGCTCAGCTGGTTTTACGCGAGATGGCGGAAACCTATCAGTCCTTTGCGTTGGGCAATCAAACGGCGCTGAACAATGACGAAAAAGCCTTCGTCATTTCGATGTACGGCGAAGACGTGAGTTATTTGGCGCGTGCTTACGTTGAGCAGTCGCGCAGTCAACTCACCCAGCACTTCAATAATTTAAAAAATCATACTCAGTGCATCGCATTGGAAGGTCTGTTACGAGAGCATAGGTTGGCGTCGCTGGTGGATAGTTGAACGTTGCTGATCGTCGTTAACTTCGTGGGGCAAATACCATGGCTGCAGCAAAACTAAGCTATTTTTCCGATGTCTTGTGTATTTGGGCCTTTGCCGCTCAGGTGCGACTCGATGAACTGGCAACCAACTTCGGCGATGACATCGATATTGAGCATCGGTTTATCTCGGTTTTTGGCGATACCAATCAACGTATTGGCGATGGCTGGAAAGCAAAAGGCGGCTTCGATGGCTTTGCCGATCACGTTGGGGAGGTTGCTGAGCGCTTCCCCCACATAGAGATCTCTGAAAAATTGTGGCGTGAGACCCGACCCACGACTTCTGGTAATGCTCATCTCGTGCTCAAAGCTGCTCAGTTGGCTGCCGATCGGAAAGTGTTTGAGCAGTTGCTTTGGGAGGCCCGCGTCGCGTTTTTTGTCGACGGCCGCGATATCAGTAACACTGCGGTACTGTTTGACTTAGTCGATCGACACGGCCTGCAGGATGCAGTGAAATCCAGTATTGCCGATGGGTCTGCTATCGCGGCCTTGATCAATGATTACGACATGAAGGCTACCCACAGTCTTCAAGGAAGTCCCACTTACTTTTTGAACGATCGCCGGCAGATTCTTTATGGCAACGTGGGCTATCGAATCATCGAGGCCAACGTCCAAGAAATTTTGCGTGATGACACTGCGAATGACGTGAGTTGGTGTTGATAGCTAGACCAATCCCCAGACAATCCGGCAATGCTAAGGGTGAATTAATCGGTCTCTGCGACGCCTTCAAACAGTGAGTTCAAACGAAAATCGATGACTCGTAGAGGGATGTTGACGTCGACACCCTGACGTTTTGCGAGGGCGATAAGATCGTTGAAGCTAATGTGCACGGTGCCCGCATCGTCTTGCCAAATAAGCAGCTTCTGACAAAACGCATCGAGCCCTAACGTCGGCGCCTCAGCCATTGCCTTGCCGCCGGGCGCGGGGCCACCGAATAGCAGCAGGCGCGTCGGTCCAATAGTGAGTCCCGCTTCTGCTGCCGCTTTTTGATAGTCGATCTCGCCAAACCAAACCGTGTCACCCTGAGAGTCGATACCATCCCGAGCCCGCTGTACCGATTGGTCAAAGTCGTGGCTGCTCTCGATATCGATAATGGCCGGTGTTTCCATGGTGTCAGTGGCAAACTGAGCGACAACGTCATCTGGAATGCCGTTTAAGAGTTGTGCCATCGCAGCGTCATAAGCGCTTGTCAGGTCGGAACGCTTCTCGAGGCCGTAGCGATTTTCAATAAACGCCAAACTATTAAAGATCACCGAGGCTTCACCGTCCGCGTTCTCGTAAGCAAGGACTCTGAGCGGTAGATCGAGTGCCACCAATTGGCTTTGAGCGAGTAGTTGAGCTTCAAAGGCCGCGTTCTCAGCAAGCACGACCCGCGCTGGGGGCATGTAAACTTCTTCTGCGCCCGCCAAGCGCGAATGGTCGATCTCGGTGATGAGGTTTAGTTCAGCGGACGCTGCGACGTTTTTTAAAACCTGACCCGCAAACTGGTCGGGTTCCTGATAGCGCTCGGGCGCAACGGGGGTGTAGCCTTCGCAGGCGGTCAAGAGAGCTGCGATGGTAAGCCAAACGTAAGAAATCGGTCGCATCATTCCACTCCTCGGGTTGCACAGAATCTTACTGAAATCGGGGTCTCATACAGAATACGACAATCAACCGTAATTTGCAGAGCGGCCCAGCTCGGAAAACGTTGCCAGTGAGCTCATCGGGTTCTCACTCATCATGGAGCGCTATGAGTGTTTATTACTCCGACGTGAACCACTGTCGGGTTCGATTGGCGAAGGCCACGAGTGACAGCATGACTGGCACTTCAACCAACACGCCAACCACCGTCGCCAATGCTGCCCCTGAATGCAGGCCGAAAAGCGAGATCGCAACCGCAACCGCAAGCTCAAAGAAGTTTGACGTGCCAATCATGCAGGCGGGGGCGGCGATATTGTGGGGCAGTTTGAGCGCTCGTGCCGCGCCATAAGCCAGCGCGAATATCCCATAGGTTTGAATGAGCAGCGGGATGGCGATGAGTACGATTGCTAAGGGTTTGGAAATGATTGTCTCCGCTTGAAACCCAAACAGCAGAACCACCGTTAACAGTAGGCCCGCAATAGAGAACGGTTTGAGTGCATCGAGAAAGCGGGTTAGTGCGGCCTGATCACCTTGAGCGTTAAGTATTCGTCGAGTGACATAACCCGCTAGCAGCGGCAGCAGCACATACAGCACCACTGAGAGTACTAGTGTTTCCCACGGAACAACCACATCGCTGATACCCAGCAGAAACGCTGTGATTGGTGCAAAGGCGAAGATCATGATGATGTCGTTTACGGAAACTTGAACCAATGTGTAGTTGGGGTCGCCTTTTGTCAGCTGGCTCCATACGAACACCATCGCCGTGCAAGGGGCTACCCCAAGTAAAATCATGCCGGCGATGTATTCGCTCGCGGTTGCCGGATCGACAAAGTCGACGAACAGCACTCTGAAGAATAGCCAGCCGAGTGCCGCCATGGTGAAGGGCTTGATCAGCCAGTTGATAATCAGGGTGAGCGCGAGACCTCGTGGCCGCTTGCCCACGTCTTTGATCGACGAGAAGTCGACCTGAACCATCATCGGATAGATCATTAGCCAGATTAAGACGGCAATGGGGAAATTGATCTGCGCATACTCTAAGGTTGCGATTGC
>CBFHHJ010000143.1:0-4132 GCA_965655505.1 Luminiphilus sp. | reverse complement strand
ACTCCGACGTTTGTGTCGGGGGAGTGCGATGTGGTGTGTTCAATCGGTTACAACCCAGAGCGATTACCCCGGGGCTACCAGCTTGACGATATTGATATCCGACAAGTTGTTACCGATTTGTGCGTAATGGATTTCTGTGGCCCAGACCATCATATGCGGGTTGTCAGTCTTCACCCGGGGGTGTCCCTTGATGAAGTACAAGAAAACACGGGCTTTGAGCTAGCGGTAGCCGAGGATCTGGGTGTCACGTTGGCGCCCAACGAGGAGCAGTTAGCGGTTATTGCAGAATTGGACCCGAAAGACCTTCGTTCGCGGCAACTCAAGGGCAATCCTCCTGGAACCCGTGATGCTGAAACAGCGACCACCCAATAGGAGTTTGCGGAATGACCACAGATACCGCTAAAGATACTGCTGCAGAGAGCCCCGAAGTAGACATAGTCACCTACCGAGTGGCAGACGGGGTGGCTTGGGTCACGATGAACCGACCCAAATACCACAACGCCCAAAACGGCAGGATGACCTACGAACTTGACGACGCCTTTAAGCGCGCGGTCGCCGATGATGAGGTGAAGGTCATCGTTCTCGCGGGAGAGGGCAAGCACTTCTCGGCGGGACATGACATCGGCACTCCAGGACGCGACATTCATCTGAGCCAAGACCGCGTGGGCATGTGGTACGACCACGCGAACAAGGAAGGCGGAGAGTTTTTGTATGTGCGCGAAGCCGAGGCCTATTTAGGTATGTGCCGACGCTGGCGCGACATACCCAAGCCGACTATTGCGGCCGTACAGGGCGCCTGTATTGCTGGTGGATTGATGCTCGCTTGGGTGTGTGACCTTATTGTCGCGACGGATGACGCCTATTTTGCCGACCCCGTTGTTCGAATGGGCATACCCGGGGTCGAGTATTTTGCGCACCCTTATGAACTCAATCCACGAATAGCCAAAGAGTTTTTGTTCACGGGCAACAAGATGGGTGTTGAGCGTGCTTATCAGATGGGCATGGTTAATCAAATTAGCACCCGCGAAGCGCTGCAGTCAGATGTGGCATCCCTCGCGGAAAAAATTGCAGCAATGCCACGTCTCGGCTTGGCTTTGACTAAGCAGGCCATTAACAACGTCGAAGAGCTCCAGGGTAAGCGCGCAGGTATGGAAGCCGCGTTCGCTTGGCACCATTTCGCACACGCCCATAACGACCTTACTTCGGGTGACAAGCTTGGCGGTTTTGATGCCAAAGCGATGGCCGCCGCCAACAAGAAGCAGGACGACTGATCGCTATGGATTTGACCTATACAGAAGCGCAGCAGGCTTTTCGCAGTGAAGTGCGCGCATGGCTCGAGGCGAACGTTCCCAGTGAGCCGCTGGAGTCTTTTGATACCCAGGCTGGATTCGAAGCCCATCGCGAGTGGGAGCGCACATTGGCCAGCGGTAACTGGGGGATGGTCACCTGGCCTGAAGCCTACGGCGGCCGCGGCTGCGACTTGATTGAGTGGCTTATTTTTGAAGAAGAATATTATCGTGCCGGGGCGCCCCTGCGGGTAAACCAAAACGGCATTTTCCTGTTGGGTCCGACGCTGATGGAGTACGGAACCCCTGAGCAGAAAGCCCGGTTTATTCCAGCAATGGCCAGTGGCGATGAAATCTGGGCGCAGGGTTGGTCCGAACCCAATGCGGGCTCAGACATGGCCGCCATACGGTGTCGCGCCGATCGGGATGGTGATGAGTTCGTCATCAATGGGCAGAAGATCTGGTCCACCCGAGCGGTGTATGCCGATTGGGTCTTTGGTCTTTTCCGCACCGATCCAAGTTCTGAGCGTCATCACGGTTTATCCAAGATCTTAGTGCCGTTGAGTGCCGAGGGCATCACAGTACGCCCGATCGAGCAGCTCAACGGATTGCCCGGCTTTGCCGAGATCTTTTTTGATGATGTCCGCGTGCCAGCATTCAATTTGCTCGGCGGTGAAGGGGAGGGATGGCGTATTGCCATGGCCACAGCGGGTTTTGAGCGCGGACTTATGTTGCGCAGTCCCGCGCGCTTCCAGCAGGCGTCCAAGCGACTGGTATCGCTGTACCGAGAGCGGGGCAACGACGTCATTGATCCGACAATCGAGGATGCAGTCGTCCGCTGCTACATGGATGCTGAGGCCTACGCGCTATCGACTTATCAGACTGCGTCAAAGCTCTCAGCCGGTGGCAGTATCGGTCCCGAGGCCAGCTGCAACAAAATCTTCTGGTCTGAGCTCGATCTCCTCATTCACGAGACCGCAATGAAATTGTTGGGCGCCCGCGCGGAGATAGAACCTCTGTCTTCTGAGGATCGCGCTGAGCTGGGCACTTGGTTGGATGGTTTCTTGTTTGCGCAGTCAGGCCCCATTTACGCGGGCACCAATGAAATTCAACGCAACATCATCGCCGAGCGGATGCTTGGTATGCCGCGGAAATAGGAAAGGGTAAGACGGAATGGATTTCACGTTTAGTGACGAGCAACTCGAGTACCTCGATGCGGTAGACACGATGCTCAAAGGTGAGGTGACCCCCGAGCGTATTCGTTCTCGCTGGGAATCCGATAAGGGCATTGATGCGGCGCTGATGACGCAGATTCAGGAGTTGGGTTTGCTGGGGATGTTGGTGCCCGAGTCTCTGGGTGGTCTTGGCCTGACCCCGGTTGATTTTATACAAATTGCTCAGGCCTGTGGCCGCGTCGCGTTACCAGAACCATTGGCAGAGACGGCCTTGGTGGTCGCACCACTGTTAGTTGACGTCATTGATCAGGGGCTGGGCAATGGCGATATCCAAGCAGTGCTCAATGGGGTCATATCGGGTGAGCATTCGGTAGCGATTGGTCACCCGCTAAATCCCTGCGTCAACTTTGCTGAAAGCGCCGATTGGTTGCTCCTCGGTGACGCCGAAGATTTGTGTCTTGTTCCACGCAGTGGTGTTCAATTACAGCCTCGCAAGAGCGTTGACCCCAGCCGAAGACTCTGTGAAGTCAGTTTTGAAGCAAGCGAAGCACACGTACTTGCAAGCGGCGACACAGGCGCGAGCCTATGGCGCGCCACATTAAACCGGGGGGCATTGACGACAGCAGCGCTGTTGTTAGGGCTTGCTGAGGGCATGGTCGCGCAGAGCGTTCAGTACGCCTCGGACCGTCAACAATTTGGTCGGGCAATCGGCGCCAATCAGGCACTAAAGCATCTGATGGCAGACGTTGCCGTGCAAATTGAATATGCAAAGCCGGTTGTCAATCGAGCCGCTTACACCTTGGCGGTGTCCCCCGTACGCGCCGACTTTGCAGTCTCCCATGCTAAAGAGGCCGCGACCCGTGCAGCGCTGCTCGCAAGTCGAAATAGCATTCAGTTGCACGGGGCCATGGGTTACACCTGGGAATGCAATTTGCATATTTGGGCAAAGCGGGCCTGGGCGCTGGCCCGAGAGTGGGGCGATGAGGGGTTCCATAAAAATCGTATTCACGAGTGGCTGGTTCGACCGAGTGCCTTACTCGGCCCAGAGTTTACGTTTGGGCGACGTTCAATCCTTGAAACAGCTAGTTCGGCCTGAGGCTCAAACTTATGTCCACACAATACGCTTACATCGTTGATGCGGTTCGAACACCCACGGGACGTCGTAAGGGCTCGTTAGCTGACATTCACGGTGCCGATCTCGGCGCCACCGTTTTGGCAGAACTTGCCGCCCGAAATCCGATTCCCGATGAGGATTACGATGACGTCGTATTTGGCTGTGTCGATACCATCGGCCCGCTAGCTGGGGATATTGCGAGAACTTGCTGGCTGGCTGCCGGGTTGAGCGAAGCAGTGCCGGGTACAACCGTCGATCGGCAATGCGGTTCCTCACAGCAAGCGGTTCACTTTGCGGCTCAGGCAATTATGTCGGGGACGATGGATGTCGTGGTCGCCGGTGGCGTGCAGACCATGACCCAGATCCCAATTTCTTCAGCGATGATCGCGGGACAGCAATTCGGATTCAGCGATCCGTTCACCGGCAGTGAGGGCTGGCGCAGGCGCTACGGCGACGGTCTTGTGAGCCAGTTCAATTCTGCGCAGATGATTGCCGACAAATGGCAGCTTTCCAGAGAAGACATGGAACAGTATGCCTTGACGTCCCACGAGCGCGCG
>CBFHHJ010000142.1:0-4141 GCA_965655505.1 Luminiphilus sp. | reverse complement strand
CTACCGCCAATGATGCGCAGGGTTGCTCTTTCCCGAGATTGTCGTTGTCGGGCCATTTTTGATCCTATTTTGCCAGTGATACCATGCTGGTGTGGGGCTAAAATTCCACAGCCCGTTTGTTGGCCGCTAAATGCCGAACCCGATGTGCCGGCCCTTATGTTTCGGCCCTTATGTCTCGGTTCTATAGTAGCGTCGCGGAAACCAGTGTCGGTGAAACCCGACGATCGTAAGCATAGTGAGCAATTGTCGATGAAGCTATTCAGACGCGCACGAAAAATGGCCGGGGAGGGTCGTGACGGTGATGCGCCCGATGCAGGATCGGTTCAGGATCAAGCGGGTCCTTATAGTCCCGGTGCCGACCAACAAGCGAGTATCGAGGATGCTAGCGGAACACATGTCGGTGGCGCTCTGGAGATCGACCAGGAAACTTTGTCGGAACAAGGCTTTGCAGAGCCGGTCCGATCCGGGCAAGAAAATGAAGTTTTAGACGCAGAGCTGCAGTTAGAACAAAATTCAGAACTAAAACCAGAACTAAAACCAGAGTTAAACCCAGAATTAAACCTAGAGCTAAACTCGGAGCTGTCGCAAGCCGAGCCCGTTAAGCCAGAACACCTGCAATCAGCGCCGCCGCAGTCAGAGCCCCTGCAATTAGAGGAGCCGAAATCTGAGGGCTTTTACGCGCGTTTAAAACGCGGTCTCAGTCGCACTGGCAGTCAGCTCGCTTCGGGGCTGGGTGATCTTTTTCTGGGTCGTAAGACCATCGATGAGGACCTGCTCGAAGACTTGGAGTCCCAGTTGTTGCTCTCGGATATTGGCATTGAGGCGACACAGCGAGTGCTAGAAGACATCACTGCCCGCGTCTCCAGAAAAGAACTCGCCGACGGCGAGGCGGTCATGAAGGCAACTCAGTCAGCGCTGCTCGATATTATTCGCCCCTGTGAGCAGGCGCTCGATACAACCGGTGCCTCGCCGTATGTCATTTTGGTGGTGGGCGTTAATGGTGCAGGCAAGACCACGACGATTGGTAAACTGGCCCATCGTTTTACGTCCGAGGGCAAGAAAGTGATGCTTGCAGCTGGAGACACCTTTCGCGCTGCAGCTGTTGAGCAGCTTCAGACTTGGGGTGAGCGGCATGATGTGCCTGTCATTGCGCAGCATACGGGCGCTGACAGCGCTTCGGTCTTGTTCGATGGGCTGCAGGCGGCTAAATCCCGCGGCGCCGATATTTTGATCGCCGATACCGCGGGCCGGCTACAAAACAAAGCACACCTCATGGACGAGCTCGAAAAAGTGGTCAGAGTGATGAAAAAGCTAGACCCAAACGCGCCCCACGAAACCTTACTCGTACTCGACGCGGGTACCGGACAAAATGCGGTCGCTCAAGCAGAGCAGTTTGACCGCACGGTAGGTGTCACTGGGATCGTCTTGACTAAACTCGACGGCACCGCCCGGGGCGGCGTTATTTTCGCCATTGCCCAAAAGCTCAGCCGCCCCATTCGCTTTATTGGCATTGGCGAATCTGCAACCGACTTACGCCCATTTGCCGCAGAGCCTTTTGTTGAAGCGCTCTTCGATCGTACTGGAGACTGATTGCCGGTGATCGAATTCGATCGAGTCAGCAAGCGGTTTGAACAACACGATGCGTTGCGGGATCTGTCGCTGACGATTGATGACGGGGAAATGGTATTTCTCACCGGCCACTCGGGGGCAGGGAAAAGCACCTTTCTTCGCCTTCTTATGCTGCTCGAGCGTCCGTCAGGCGGGCGACTGACCGTTAACGGCCAGGAGACCGGCAAGGTCCGGCGGCGAGACGTTGCCCGTTACCGCCGAGATTTCGGTATTGTTTTTCAGGACCACCAGCTCCTGTTTGATCGATCGGTTTTTCACAACGTGGCGCTGCCATTAGAGATAGCTGGCTTTGAGGAGCGCGACATAGAGCGGCGGGTCCGTGCCGCCCTCGATAAAGTGGGCCTTTTGCACCGTGAACGTGCCAACCCTGCCGTGCTGTCAGGGGGTGAACAGCAGCGGGTGGGTATTGCCCGAGCGGTGGTTGCGCGACCGAAAATCTTGATTGCAGATGAGCCAACGGGGAACCTTGATCCGCAGTTATCGGCTGAAATTATGGCCTTGTTTGAAGCGTTCAACCGAGTGGGAGTAACGGTTGTGATTGCCAGTCACGACCTTGTGCTGATCTCGAGATTACGACATCGCATTATCACGCTTAACGAAGGTCGCCTGGTCGGCGGCGGTGGGGTGTGAGCGGTGAATAGGACGCGCGGATTGGGTGCTGGCCCTCGCTCTAAGCTCGGTGCCTGGATTCATCATCACCGACAAGCAGCGGCTGACAGCTTGCAGAAAATGCTGTCCGAACCTTTGTCGACATTCATGACCTGGCTCGTTGTTGGCATTGCGCTAGCCCTACCCACCGTGCTCGCGGTTATGCTCGACAACGGTACCGCACTGGCGGGTGAGTTTGAGTCACCCGCGCGGTTTTCTTTGCTGCTCGAGGACACTGCGAGCCTCCAAGCAGCCGATGAGCTGGCGAGTGGGTTGGCGTCGCGGGTGGATATTGAGAGTGTCACCCTTGTCGCCAGAGACGATGCGTTGCGAAGCTTTGCCGCTGACACGGGGCTCTCTGCCCTGTTGGATTCACTGCCGGAGAACCCGCTGCCCCACACGTTATTAGTGCGACCCGAGGCCTCGCTAAATGGGGCTAGGCTAGAGGCCCTTGTCACAGCGCTCGCGGCCCAGCCGTTGGT
Source organism: Luminiphilus sp. (assembly GCA_965655505.1). Lineage (GTDB taxonomy): Bacteria > Pseudomonadota > Gammaproteobacteria > Pseudomonadales > Halieaceae > Luminiphilus. The sequence goes on along the minus strand of CBFHHJ010000142.1, from coordinate 1,382 downwards.
GGATGAAGCGGTATTTGATACCCGCTGGCTATCTCGCCTGGAGGCTAGCCTCACCTTTGCACGTCGCCTTGTCATTGGCCTTGGTGTATTGATGATGGTTGGTGCTGTGCTGATTCTCGGCAATACCATCCGGCTCGCTATAGAGGCTCGCCGGGAGGAGATCGTGGTGATCAAGCTGATCGGCGGCAGTGATGGCTTTGCGCGTCGACCGTTTTTGTACACTGGCCTTTGGTGCGGTATTGGCGGAGGGATGTTGGGGGCGGTTCTGGTGTTGGCTTTCTTCATGGTTGTTGCGCCACCGATTCGTGAACTCTTGGCGCTCTACGACAGTCCTCGGGGATTTTCGAGCCTCAGTTTAGTGGGGGTGCTGAACCTCACGCTAATTGGCGGCGCCCTTGGACTGATCAGCGCCTGGCAAGCAGCAAGCTTGCACCTTAAACGGGTTGAGCCTCGCTAGCGTATATACCGGGAGAAGGAACTTTTCCCCGGTTAGCACTCTCTAAGTGAGAGTGCTAAAATAAGCGTAATAGAGAGGAGAAACTCACCATGAAAGAGCCAAATAAAGCGATAGCCTTGGGTAACAGTGCCGCACTGGGTATGGTGCCGGGCGCGAACCTTGGCGCTTACGTGCAGGCGGTTAGTGGGATTTCAATGCTCACCCCTGAGCGTGAGAAAGCCCTCGCTGAAAAGTTGTTTTATGAGGATTGCGTTGACTCGGCACGCGAGTTAGTACTTGCGCACCTGCGCTTTGTTGTCCATATCGCAAGAAGTTATTCAGGATACGGCCTTGCCGAAGCAGACCTCATTCAGGAAGGCAACGTCGGCCTGATGAAGGCGGTAAAACGCTTTGATCCCAATAAAGGTGTGCGTCTGGTGTCATTTGCAGTGCACTGGATCAAGGCCGAAATGCACGAGTTCATTTTGCGCAACTGGCGCATCGTCAAGGTTGCTACCACTAAAGCCCAGCGCAAACTGTTCTTCAATTTGCGCAGCGCGAAAAAAACCTTGAGTTGGTTGACCCCTGAGGAAACCAGCGCAATCGCCGCTGATTTAGGTGTCGACGAAGTTGAGGTCCAGCGAATGGAGGGTCGCCTCACCAGTCGAGACGTGGCCTTTGATTTGCCTGTTGATTCGGATGATGACGATGCCTGGCAGGCGCCTCAGGCGTTTTTGGAAGACCATTCCGCTGACCCAGCGATGACAGTGGAATCCGCTGATACCCAGCTCGATGGCGAGACCCGTTTGCACGACGCGCTGGGTGGTCTTGATGAGCGCAGTCGCGACATCGTGGCCCGACGCTGGTTGGCTGAAAAGAAATCGACGTTGCACGAACTGGCTGCCGATCACGGTGTATCCGCAGAGCGGATTCGCCAACTTGAGGC
>CBFHHJ010000141.1:0-4204 GCA_965655505.1 Luminiphilus sp. | reverse complement strand
GCTGGCCGCAGATAAAGTCATCTTTGGGTCTTCTGATCGCTACGATATTGATATCTCGCAACTTTGGATCGAAGCGCCTGTTGGCGCGAACTGGTCGGTCGCACTGGATGTCCAAAACGACTACCAAACTGGTGCATCGCCCTGGTTCGTCGGCATTAACGCTGATGGGGAACCGGGTGTGGTGATGAGCGGCGCATCAATCCAGGATAACCGCATAGAAGTCGGTGCAACGACGCGTTATTTCTGGGCAGACGGCAATGCCGGTTTCAACGTGACTCATTCTGAAGAAGACGATTATGAAGCGCTTGCGCTTGCCCTCGATGTCGCCTGGAACAGCGCGGATAACAGTCGCACATGGTCAGCCTCAATGAGCACATCCAGTGACACGGCTGAACCCACCCGCGGTACCATTCCGGTCTTCATCGAGTCAGAAGATCTCGATACCCAATCCCTGTACTTTGGTGTCAGTCAGATTTTGTCGCGCACCAGCATTGTCCGTATAGGCCTAGGATATACCTATAGCGAAGGCTATCTCAGCGACCCCTACAAGTTATTTGACGAGCGGCCTAATGAACACGCGCGCGTGAATATTAGCGCCGGCTATCGGAAATTCATTATCGATGCCGATGGTGCGATTCAAGTGGATTACCGTTACTACGACGACGACTGGGGTACCGATTCGCAAACACTCGAGATTGGATGGCACCAGAATCTTGGCCAACACACTCTTGCGCCTTACATCCGCTATTACAGTCAAAGCGCCGCTGACTTTTACGGTGTCATCGCGGATCAAACCGATACCTACTACGCGGATGATTACCGGCTGTCGTCGTTTGGTGCAATCACCGCCGGGTTGAACTGGACCGTCGCTGTGGGCGACTGGCAATTTGAGGCACAAGCCGAGCGATACATGAGCGATAACAGCTGGAGTCTTTACAGTGGGGCTGAAGCGCCCGCGCTGGTAGATTTCTGGCGCGCGACCGTCGGGCTGACTTGGCGCATTGACTGACTCTGCAAAGCGGATCAAAGGTCGATCACAAACCCACTTCAAGGCTATGGGCGGTCCTGGAACGCTGGTCATTGACGGCGCCCTGGATGATTCACACCGCGCTAACGTAATCAGCGCCGTCCAAGCAGAACTTAAGCGACTAGAAGCCCGCTATAGCCGCTTTGATCCTGCAAGCCTAATCAGCGCTATTAACGCTGGCGCCGGCACCGGACAACTAGTGCCGTTGGATTTTGAATCCCAAACACTGTTCGATTTCTGTGACGCGCTATGGCAAGAGAGTCACGGCGCCTTTGATCCGACTTCGGGGGCACTTGCTGAGGCCTGGGATTTCCGCGCTGACGGCGTGTGTCAACCGAAACTCGTACCAACATTGCTGGATAACGTTGGCTGGTCGAAAGTCCACCGTGCAGGGGACGCCATTTGCCTCCCAACACCAGGCATGGGCATCGACTTCGGCGGCATTGTTAAGGAATACGCGGTTGATTGCGTCGCAAAGATACTCATCGATGCGAACATTCAATCGGCCATGATTGATCTGGCAGGAGATATTCGAGTGATTGGCCGACAGTTCGATGGTCAGCCTTGGCGAATTGGTGTTCGTGATCCCGCCAATCCAAAGGTTAGCCTCCTGCAGTTATCACTCAGCGACAGTGCAATAGCCACCAGCGGAAACTACGCTCGAGCCGTGGAAATCGACGGCATTGAATATAGCCATCTACTCAACCCAGTGACCGGCTGGCCCGTGGAAGGACCCCGCAGTGTGACGGTCATCGGCGAAAACTGCCTGACCGCGGGCGCAATCGCGACCGTGGCGTGTCTAAAAGCTGAATCGAACGCTGAAGAATGGCTCATGCGTTCGGGTATGCCGTGGCTGATGGTTTCATCCGACGGCACCCAGACAGGTCCTATCGCAGAGATACTGATTCGACAACAAAATGAGGGTCACGGCGAATCTATCCATCGCTGACCGCCGTAAACCTATCCGTCACACCCATCCTCAACTACTGAACCATTTTTAGGCGTGGTGATGACGCTGAGCTGATTTTCTCGCTGCATCAAATGGAGCCCAATCAACATGACTGACACCCTCTTCTACGATGGGCAGTGTCCTCTATGTGTAAAAGAGATGGACCGATTGCGTCAATTAAAATCGTCGACCCTTGAATTACAGGACATTCATGCATTAGACGACTTGGCGGTGACCGAGACATTGGAAAGTACCCGCGGGGATACCCAAAAGACTGTTGAGCGCGCCCCAGAACACGTCTCGACGACCGCGATGCCTAGCAAGACCGCACTACTGAAAGTCTTGCATTTACAGCGGGATGGACAGTTCATCACCGGAATTGATGCGAATATAGCTGCGTGGCAACACACCCGTTACGGATGGCTTTGGCGCTGGCTAAGCTGGCCTATCATTCGTCCCATCGTCGAGATTGTTTACGACCGGTGGGCGAAGTGGCGCTATGATCGGTTGTATACTCGGTAGTCCTGTCAATGCAGTCTTGGTGCTGGCGCATTAAAGCTAGCAACTAGAATTTTCGGCCCCCGATATTTTTGATCTCAGCAGCTGGCTAACTTGAAACAGTGCTTCCGAAAAGCGACGGTACCTAAGCCACAGCCGTAACAAGCAGTCGTAGTTTGACGAAGGAAATACTTAAATTGAGCACCATGAAAAGTTGGGACAAAGAGACGATTGATGGTCTCGCAAAACGATATCGCGTAAATCTCATCAACAGTATTGCGGGCTTTAAGCCCGCTGCTCTAATCGGCACCGCCGATGCCAGCGGCCACAGCAATCTGGGGATATTTAGCTCGGTATTTCATGTGGGCGCCTCACCTGCGTTGCTTGGGATGATCATCAGACCAAATCCAGAGGGTGCAGATCGCCATACCCTCGACAACATACTGGAAACCGGGGTCTACACGCTCAACCACGTCACTCTGGGTATCGCATCGAAAGCCCATCAAACTTCGGCACGTTATCCCAGAGATGTCTCCGAATTCGATGCAACGGGGCTAACGCCATCATGGCGTGAAGACTTCGCAGCCCCCTTTGTTGCCGAATCCCCGATACAAATCGCTTTGCGTCTGGCGGAACATCAGACGCTGAAGGTAAACGGCACGCACTTAGTAGTCGGTGCTATACAGGCAATTCATTGCGACGAATCACTCGTGCGAGAAGACGGTAACGTCAACTTGATCGAGGCTCATAGTGCGGTAACCGGTGGCCTAGACAGCTACCACAGCGTCACCGCGGGCCTGCGCTTTGCGTATGCGAAACCCGATCAACCGCCACGCCAGATTGACTAAGGCGAACGCGCAGACTGTTCTACCAGAGATAATTGAGAACAAAAGCGAATTGGGGTGCGTAAGCTAGACACATAAACTGTAAACCGCAATCTGCATACCCCCGGGTCTGATCGCTCCCAAACCCACCGCTCACAGGCGGGTCAGAACTACACGATATTTCCTTGCCCTACCACTTGTCCCTCATGCAACCCCATGCGGACCAACTCATTTCGACGACCACGCTTAGGCTCGGTGCGATCGGGCAGCGAGCAGTCATCAAAACTCCCCATTTTCGACCACAGGCGTTTTTTCTGCGCTAAGCTAACGGGCTAGCAATCAATCGAGTATCTCACCGCATGACTACTAGCCCTATTTTTAAACAACTGTTGGCAGCTGGCGCGCTGGTTGTTGGCCTCGCAGGCCTCGCTTCCGCTGCCGAAATTCCCGAGCGCGCAGATGTCCCAGAAGAGTATCAGTGGGACCTCAGCGATATGTATGCTGACATTACCGCCTGGGAGACTGACAAAGCCCGCTTCCTAGAAAAGTTACCGGAAATTAGCCAATACGAAGGCCGACTCGCTGAGAGTGGAGAGATACTGCTAGAAGCCACTAAGAAAATCGAAGAGATCAATCTGTTAGTGGGCAATCTCTACGTCTATGCGGGCCTTAAATCGAATGAGGACACGCGCGACAGCGAAAATGCCGCACGTTTTTCTGAAGCACGAGGGCTTTATAGCCAGTTTGGTCAGCAAGTTGCCTTTTTCGCACCGGAGCTACTCGCCATACCCGAGCCCGACCTCGAGAACATGGTCGAGGAAACCGAGGGATTAGCGATATACCGACATTCGCTAGCAGAACAGTTGCGTATGCGCGATTACACGCTGAGTGCTCCCGAAGAAAAGC
>CBFHHJ010000140.1:0-4257 GCA_965655505.1 Luminiphilus sp. | reverse complement strand
ACGTGAGCGCCGACACAGCGGCTGCCATCGGTAATCAGGTCGACCGCGCAGCGATTGGTCAGTAATTCGATATTGGCAGTTTCCCGCGCATTACGTGTGAGTACTTCTGAAATGGCGCGGCCTGTGCGGTCTGCCGCGTGTAAAATTCGCCGGTGACTGTGGCCGCCTTCCATCGTAAGATGAAATTCTCTAAATTCGGGGTCCGGTAGATCGTCCCGCAGGTCAAAGTCGACGCCCTGAGCCACTAGCCAATCAACCACGGCTCGGCTGTGACTGACGGTGAATTTCACTGCGGGTTCGTGGCACAGGCCGGCGCCAGCTGCCAGGGTGTCATCCACGTGGGCTGCAACCGAGTCTCGGTCGTGCAACACGGCGGCCATTCCGCCCTGGGCCCAGAATGTTGATCCCGAGGCGAGGTCGCCTTTAGATAGCACCGCGCAGCGAAATGACGGTGGTAATTGCAGAGCAAGGCTCAGGCCAGCTGCGCCGCTGCCAACAATCAGTACGTCGTACTGGTATGTTTTAGTCATAAGCTGGGTCTCTGCTAGATTTTTGCTAGGGCTCTGGTTGCTATTTGGAGCGTGCTCTATATCGAGTGCCAGCACCACACTGTTGCTGAGTTGATTGGCGTGGGCTGGGAACAATTTACGTTTTGCGTCACCTTAAGGGAACTTAGGTGCGTAATCATAGTCTTAAGCAACAGATCCTTTGGGAGTCAGTGTGTTTCCAAGGCGTTGCAAAAATGTTGATAAGGCGGTTAGGTGACAACTCGGGAGACCGATCAGCAACTTGTGCAGCGTGCTCAGCGGGGCGATACTCGCGCTTTCGACTTGCTGGTACTCAAGTATCAGGGGCGCATTGCAACGTTGGTATCCCGGTTTGTGAGCGATCAAACGGAAGTGGAGGATGTGACTCAAGAAGCCTTTATCAAGGCTTTTCGCGCTCTTCCGAAGTTTCGCGGCGACAGCGCGTTTTATACGTGGCTCTACCGCATTGCGAGCAACGCTGCCAAAAATTATCTGGTGGCGAGAGGACGGAGGCCGTCTGCTGATGCAGATGTTGATGACGCAGAGTATTTTGAAGAGGGGGATGCACTGCGTGACAGTGAAACCCCGGAAAGTCAGTACATGGGCCAAGAGCTCGCTGAGGTGTTACGCAGCGCACTTGAAGCCCTTCCCGAGGAGCTGCGTATGGCGCTGACGCTGCGGGAGTTTGATGGTTTAAGTTACGAAGAGATCGCCGAGGTGATGGCATGTCCAGTCGGCACTGTGCGATCGAGAATTTTTCGGGCTCGGGAGGCGGTTGATAGCCGTGTTCAGGCCCAGCTTCAGGGGCAGTGAACCGCAAGTATTGGCGGGACGCATCGCAGTGGAAGCGTTAAGAAAGTGTTAACGACGTGTTAAAATGGTATCGAACAGCCGCAAGGCACAGGAGAGACAATCTATGGCATTAGCCGACGCAATTCGGGAATCAATGTCGACCGTGATTGATGGGGAGGGATCCGAAATGGATGTCGCTCGCGTTCTCAAGGCTGTTGAGGAGAATCCCGAAGCTCGAGCACACTGGCAGCGCCTTCAGCAGCAGCGGCATGTGTTGCAGACCGGTCAGCCCGTGCCCAACATCGATGTCAGTGACGGCGTAAGAGCCGCATTAGAGACCCAGGTGTCGTCTCGCCGGCGCGTGGGGCCCCTAGGCTCACTAGCCGTCGCTGCGTCCGTTACGTTTGCGGTTGTGTTTGGCGGGCAGCAACTAGCCAGCACCGACGTCACCGCGCCTGTTAACCAATTACCCGGTGGCGTTGTTTCGATTTCGGGCGGTGTGCCTGTCCAAGCACGCTACGGCGCAGCGCCAGTTGCGCAACCGCAAACCCGCCAAGCGGATGTTGCGGTGCGACCCGCAGTCTCCAAGGTGTACGAGCAGCTTGCCCGTGAACGGTTTGAGCGCTTTGGTACCGAACATGCGCAATCAACCGCCGGCATACAGCCCAATGCACTGGTGCCGTACGCTCGAATACCTCAGCGCGAGAAGTAAAATGCAGCCAGTGGTGACGCTGACCGGTGTCCGCTCGGCGCCGGCTTCGTACCTGTCGTGCCTTTTGTCCTTATTAGTGCACCCAGTGATGCGCCTGATGGCGCTGCTTATCCTCGTCATACCGACTGCAATGCCCCAATCGGCACATGCCGATGAAGCGCCGTCTATAGAGTCGCAAGAACCCAAAGCCTGTGGCTTGGCTGAGCGCGTCTCTCAACGTGTCGGTTCGCTATTGACTGCTCAAAACCATACACATTATCAAGGCACCCTTCTTGTAGAGTTTGGGGGTGATCGGGAGTTTGTGGCCGTTGATTCGTCACTGGCCGACGGTACAGGCTCACTGCTGCGGCTCAATCATCAGGTCGACGCGCAGCCCACTCAAGTAACGCTTCTCGCGCTAGAGCGCCCTGATGTCTGCGACTTGGCGAGGTTCTATGCATTCGGTATTGAACCCGGCCAAGTCGTGGCGGGTCGTGAAACCTACCGACTGACGATCCGACCCAAGGATACGCTCCGGCTGGGCTATGTGATGGATGTTGACGTAGAAACTGACATCCCTTTGCGCGTGGTCACGGCTACGTCTGATGGGCAGGTCCTCGAGCGGTTTGAGTTTGCTGCCATCACCGTATCAATGAACGGATCAAAAGTTGATGACGCACAGACGACGAAGGGGGGTGCTGAGACGCCCGCGTCCGGGCTGCAGAGAACCAGCGAGGGCACTGACAACGCTGAAAAGCCTGGCTACCGCTTCGCGGCGTTGCCGCCCGGTTTTGAGGTGGTGGGTCAGGGCATTACGCCCACCGATTTTTTGGTGGTAAGCGATGGCTTGGCGTCGGTCTCGGTCTTTGTTGAGCCGCGGCCTGCACCACTTACCGATGGTGAAGGTGTGGTACTACGGGGAGCCACCCTGGCTTACACCCGCGGGACCTCGACAGATTTTTTGATTACTGTAATGGGAGAAGTTCCCGTGACCACTGCCCGGCTGTTGGCGGATGCGGTGCGGACAACCCGCAGGTAATCAAAGAATGCTCAGAGAACAGGGTCGTGTCGTAGCTGTTGAACAAGAGGCCGTCTGGGTAGAGACCATCCGCTCGTCGGTCTGTGGTCGATGTGCCGCAAAAGCTGGGTGCGGGCAGGGAATGCTTGGTCGCGCGAGCTCTGGGAAAGGTTTGATTCGCGTGCAGAGTTCCACTGAGCTTGCCGCAACCGAATGCGCGATAGACGATTACGTCGATATTGAGCTGCCTGAATCGGTGATACTGCGGGGGTCGCTTTTGGTTTATCTCCTTCCCCTGGGGCTTGCAACCGCTCTGGCCGTTGCCGGCGACAGTTTGGGTGAGGTGCACGCCATAGCGGGCTTTGCGCTCGGATTGGGTGTTGGATTGGGGCTTGTGCGCTGGATCCCGGTGTTAACAGGCAGTGAAGAACAGTTTGAGCCGCGCCTTGCGGCTAAGCGACGGGGCGATCAGTCGTTACAGGAAAATATGATCGCCAGCGGCTGATATTGACCCCGGGATGGGGCTCTCCAGCAGCGTAAATATCAACCAGTGTGCAAATCAACCAAGGAAAGGAGATACACCTGATGCGACAATTTATTTTAGCCGTCACCCTGCTATGCATGCCGCTGATCGCCTCAGCGGAGCTGCCGGATTTTCGCGCTATCGTTCGGGAAGCCAGCCCAGCTGTTGTCAAAATTCTGGTGGAATCCGAGTCGGCGCCTTTTGAGGGCGCTGAGGATCTTGAGCAACTTCCCGAATACCTGCAGCGATTCTTTCAGTACAGGGGTAACCCACCGCCACAGCAGCGGTTCAACACAGGGTCAGGCTTTGTCATCTCTGAAGATGGCTATGTCGTAACGAATAACCATGTGGTTGAGGGCGCCACTGCGGTAACAGTGCGTCTGACCGATCGAAGGGAGTACGACGCTGAAGTCATCGGTACAGATCCTCGGTCGGATTTGGCGTTGCTCAAAATTGATGGCGAAAATCTTGCCACCCTAACCCTTGCTCCTGAAGATGTTGAAGTGGGGGAGTGGGTGCTGGCAATCGGATCGCCCTTTGGGCTGGATTTCTCGGTAACGGCTGGCATTGTCAGCGCAAAAGGTCGCAGCCTGCCGACCGAGACTGGCGAGAACTACGTGCCGTTTTTGCAGACCGATGTGGCGATTAATCCCGGCAATTCAGGCGGTCCGCTGTTTAATCTTGCGGGGGAGGTGGTTGGCGTTAA
>CBFHHJ010000139.1:0-4388 GCA_965655505.1 Luminiphilus sp. | reverse complement strand
AGTCGGCTTCAGTCGGTCAATAATCTGCTAGAGCAAAATGACATTCAGTTGGAAAGAAAGACCGATACTTGGTTAGACCAGGGAAACTGGCTCGCACTGGTATTGGCGCTGGCATGCTTGCCATTGTTTCGCCGAGGCGCATTAGCGTTGCTGCTGATTTTGCCGTTTCTGCAAGCGCCAAACGCGCAGGCCGACATCCTTGAATCGCTGTTTCAGACCCCCGATCAACGGGGCAAAGCCGCGCTCGACGCCGGCGAGGCAGAGCGGGCAGCCGACCTGTTCGAGCGCCCTGACTGGGCGGGCACCGCTCACTATGAGGCGGGAAAATGGTCTGCGGCAGCCAAGCAGTTCGCCCGTGAAGACGACGCCGACAGCCACTATAACCGTGGCAACGCGCTGGCTCTCAACGGTAGCTACGAAGAAGCAATCGCAGCCTATGAAAAGTCTCTGGCGCTGTCACCCGATCGCGAGGACGCGATACAGAACCGAGATCTCATCAAGCAGTTACTCGAAGAGAGCCAACAGCAGCAACAGAGTGGGGACAGCGAAAACGACCAAGGCGAAGAGCAGGATGAAAGCCAGCAGCCGCAGAGTGAGGCCGGTTCCGAGTCCGACCAAAATGACGGTCAAGATAACGAAAATCCGCCGAGTGACAGCGAGGATGGCGCCAGCGACAGTGCAGAGTCAGAAGGCAGCGAGAATCCACCCGGCGAGAACCAATCCCAGCCTCAAGATCAATCCTCTGAACCGTCGACCGATGAAGATAATGGCGGGTTGAGCGAGGAAATGAACGCCGCCCTTGAAGAGCAAACTGATGCTCAGATGGCGAAGTTTGACCAAGCCCTTGAAGAGCAGCAGGCGCTTGAACAGTGGTTACGCCGAGTACCCGACGACCCCGGCGGCCTGCTACAGCGTAAATTCCGCTACGAAAGTATTCAGAGACTCCGTAATGGCGAGGAACCCGATGACGATATTCGCTGGTAGACCTGTAAGGCTATGGCTAACAGGTTTGGCCATGATGATGATCGCAAACGCCGCTGTGGCGAGGATGACCACCGAGGTCGATCGCAACGCTATGGCCCTCGGCGAGACTGTGCGGCTCATCATATCCGCTGACGAGGGGGAGCAACCCGACGAACTGGATCTTTCTGTGCTTACCCGAGATTTCGACATATTGCAGCGATCAAGTGCTACCAGTGCGCGCATTATCGGCGGCGAGCAGAATGTCACTCGAACCCTCGAGTTAGAACTTGCGCCAAAACGGGACGGCCTGCTGGCCATTCCGGCATTCCGTTACGGGGGGCGTCAAACGACGCCGATCGCTATCAAGGTGGATCCTGAACCCCAGATTCAACAGGGTGACGAGCTGGTCACCTTTAAAGCCACGGTGGACCGCAATGCTGTCTATGTTCAGGGCCAGCTTATTCTCACGGTCACACTGCAACAGGCTATTAATCTCGATAACCGCGCAGTTTCCGAACTCGATATTCCCAATACCTATGTCGAGCAGCTCGAGCAAAAATCGTTTCAACGACGAATTGGTGGGCGCCTCTGGCAAGTTACTGAGCTGCGTTACGCGTTGTTCCCACAGCAATCGGGCACCCTCGAGATCCCCCCTATTACCTTCTCTGGCCGGGAGCTTTTACCCGGCCGGTCACTGCTCGGCGCACGTCTCGGCCGCCGGATTTCATTAAACACTGATGCGTTCAGTATCGACGTCAAACCGGTTCCAGCAAGCTTCCCCGGCGACGTCTGGATTCCCGCGCGAAGTTTCACCTTATCTGACAGCTGGACCAAACCACCTGCAACGCTTCTGGTGGGGGACTCAACGACCCGCACCATCGAATTGGTTGCTGAGGGGCTACAAGGTAGCCAGCTCCCGCCCATTACCAGCCTCGGTGTCAGTGGAAGCCGCACCGGTTTACGGTTTTATCCCGACAAAGAAACCGTTGAGCAACGGGAAGTCGGCGCAGGTATTGAGGGATATCGCCTTCAAAGCGAGGCTCTTGTAGCCACGGAGGGTGGACGCTGGGACCTACCCGAACTCGTTGTACCTTGGTGGAACACCGAGACCGACAGCCTCGAATACGCTCGGATTCCGGCGGCTGAGATCATTGTCGATGCAGGACAATCCCCAACCGCCACAGATGGATTGGGTGGAATCTCCCCCACCGTGAATGACGCTGCACCCATGGCGGACCTCACATCCCTACCTTTCTGGCAAGCCACCTCGTTGATTGGCTGGTTATTGAGCGCAGTCCTCGGCGTGTTGCTATGGCGTCGGCGCCCTACCCCACAACCTGCTGTCGCACCACGCTCACCCGGCCCCACGATCGGGAATCGCGAGCTAGTGCCACTACGACTGGCCTGCAGCGAGAATAATGCCTCCGCTGCTCGGGAGGCGCTGAGGATATGGGGCCAAGCGTTTATGCAGAGCCCAACACTACCGTCATTGAACGCCCTGGCTGCGGTGGTTGAGCCACCGCTGCGGGAGCAAATTCTCGGCCTGGATGCCGCCCTCTATGGCGACGCAAGAGAAGCTTGGCGTGGCGATCAGTTGTTTGCTGCTGTGCGACAACAATCATCACCACCGAAAGCCAAAGACCATGAGGCACTGGCGCTGTATCCAAGCGGGTAGAGTAATTTTCGAATTTAAGACAGAGTCGTCGAAAATGACGCTCCCCCACTGGGCATCGAACGTGTTAAATTCCACGTATCAAAATAGTCAGCGTCAAGCCTTCGATTCGGTAAGGAGCGAAGCATGCTTCTAGACCGAGCGAGTGAACAAGCCGTTGAGTAGTGTGTCGCGGAGCAAATGGTGTGAAACCACCTGATGCGATTAATAGTTTTCGAGAAGTAGTGTGTGAAAATTCTTTTAGCCGAAGATGAACCACAGGTGCGCGCGGAGCTGCGCGAGATCCTGTGCGATGAAGGCTATCAGGTTGTCACAGCTGCGGATGGCATTGAAGCGTTTGAAAAGTTTCGGGCTGATAAGGACATCGAGCTATTGCTGCTCGACATCCGTATGCCCCGTTGCACAGGGCTTCAGACTCTCGATGCAATTAGAAAGATTACTGTCGGCGACGATCGTATTTTTGAAGCCATGTTTATCACCGGCAACAACGATAGCGAAGCGGTCATTTCTGCACTGAAACTCGGTGCGTTTTCTTTCTTATTCAAACCCATTGTCGTCGAACAGTTGTTCCAGGAAATTTCCGAGGCGGCTGACTCGATTAATCAACGCCGCTATCGCCGCTTCCAACAAGAAACCCTTGACGCTCAGGTTGAATCAAAAACCAACCAAATTTCGCGACTGACCAATGAACTTCGTAGTGGCTTTGGTGCCGCAGCCGAACTACTCGCCTTGTCTGCTGAACATTACATTCCAGGCATCGAGTTACATTTGCATCGTGTCAGTGAAATGTCCGCCTGTCTGGCGGGACGTATGGGATTCGATAATGCTCAGTGCCAAATGGTCCGGATCGCAAGCGTGCTGCATGACGTTGGGAAACTGAAAGGCTCGGCCGAGCTCTACAATGCCCATCGCGCGCTATCAGCAGCAGAATTTGATAGCACCAAAGAGCACACAATCATTGGCTCTGAGTTTTTGAACGGCTACGACGAGCCCGTCTTCGATATGGCTCGACGGATCGCTGAGCAACATCACGAGCACTTTGACGGAACGGGTTATCCCAAGGGTCCATTGTCCATGTGGTCGACGTTTACGATAACTTGCGCGCGCCGCGCCCCTACCGGCAGGACATGCCTCATAATCAGGCACTCGATATCATCGTAAACGGCGACGAAAAATCAACGCCCGACCACTTCAACCCCCGGGTACTTCAGGCTTTGCTCGCTCAGCACCGGGATATCGAAGCGATTTACGAGCGCTACAAGCCCCTCGACGCCTAAGTTTCCTGCAGCGCGCGATCAACGATTTCGTACACGTCGCGCGCTAAACCATCCACCGCAATGATGCGCTCGAGTTCTCCGCGCATTTGCTCGGCCCCATGAGAGTAACGCTGATAACGACTCAACGAACTGCAGAGTCCTGCGGCGAGTTGCCCATTGTCGCGCTCGAGACGAATAACGGCATCTGCCACTAACTGATAGCCAGCGCCGTCACTACGATGAAAACCAATTGGATTGGCGTTGGCAAAGGTGCCGATGAGCGCCCGGACCTTATTGGGGTTACGCCAGTCGAAAGCGGGATGGTTTTGCAACTGTTGTACCGTTTCCACCACATCATTCGCAGGGCGCGCAGCCTGCACACGAAACCATTGATTCACGGCTAACGCTTCCGATTGCCAGTCATCAAAAAACTGCGTCAACGCCCGCTCTCGGAGGGCATCAAAATTTCCGTCAACAAGCACACGCAGGCCCGCCAA
>CBFHHJ010000138.1:0-4398 GCA_965655505.1 Luminiphilus sp. | reverse complement strand
GGGTTTTGCCCTTGTCGTGATCAAAGAACACACCGGGCGAGCGATGCAGCTGGGACACGATGACCCGCTCGGTACCATTAATGACGAAGGTACCGTTGTCCGTCATCAGGGGAATCTCACCCATGTAGACATCCTGCTCCTTGATGTCCTTGATGGACTTGGAAGAGGATTCCTTGTCATAAATAATCAGGCGAACCTTGACCCGTAGCGCACAGGCGTAGGTCGTACCTCGCAAGACACATTCCTCGACGTCAAAAACGGGCTTGCCCAGCGCGTAGTCAACGTACTCCAGTGCAGCACTACCGCTGTAACTGACGATGGGGAAGACGGATTTGAAAGCCGCGTGCAGACCGTAGTCGCCGCGCTCATCAACTTTCACGCCCTCCTGGGTGAACTTGCGATAGGAGTCCAATTGGATCGCGAGCAGGTATGGAATGTCCATTACCTTCTCAAGCGAGCCGAAATCCTTGCGGATGCGTTTCTTCTCAGTATATGAGTAAGCCATCAATACTCCCCAGCTTTTTGGTATCGGGCGTCCCCGACATTAACCGGTTTTAGAACCGGGAAAGGGCCGGAGCGCACAACGCGCCCCAGCCCTGCGAAGCCCAACAGTGTCGGGCTTGTGTTGCGCTTACTTAAGCTCAGCGCTACCGCCAGCTTCTTCAAGCTGCTTCTTGATGTCTTCTGCTTCGTCCTTAGAAGCGCCTTCTTTGATCGGAGACGGAGCACCGTCAACCAGACCTTTAGCTTCCTTAAGACCAAGACCCGTGATCGCGCGAACAACCTTGATCACGTTGACTTTCTTCTCGCCGGCTGAAGTCAGCACGACGTCGAATTCAGTCTGTTCTGCGGCAGCAGCACCACCAGCGTCACCGCCAGCAGCAGGTGCAGCAGCGACAGCAGCCGCAGCCGTTACACCGAACTTCTCTTCCATCGCTTCGATCAACGATACGATGTCCATAACGCTCATCTCTGAGATTGCGTCGAGGATGTCTTCTTTTGAAATTGCCATTTCAGTTTCTCCTGATAAAAAAGTGTGGAATCAGCGCCGCCTGACTTAGGCTGCCTGCTCCTTCTGGTCGCGAACTGCCGCAAGCGTACGTACGAGCTTGCCGGGAACTTCGTTCATGGTTTGTACCAGCTTGGTTGTGGGCGCTTTCATAACGCTCATCAAAATCGACAACGCTTGGTCGCGCGTCGGTAGCTTCGCCAGTACATCCAGTTGCTCTGCTCCCATGAGCGTGCCACTGACAGACAATGCCTTTACTTCGAACTTAGCGTTCTCTTTGGCAAAGTCTTTAAACAGTCGTGCTGCTGCACCCGGATCTTCCATAGAAAATCCAAACAGAGACGGACCTGTGAGTGTCTCGTTAACACACTCGTAATCCGTTCCTTCAAAAGCGCGCTTGGCCAGGGTGTTGCGCACTACGCGCAGCATGACCTGGTTTTCACGCGCAGTTGCGCGCAGAGCAGTCATATCGCTAACGGTGACGCCACGTGCGTCGGCCACCACAAGCGATAGGGCACTGGCAGCGGTCTCGTTGACTTCGGCGACGATCGCCTTCTTTTCTTCGAGTCCAATAGCCATTGGTTTACTCCTGGATTGCTAGTTTCAGTCGTCGCAGCAATGCTGTAACAACCGCCCATTGGTGAACGTTCTCACCATCTGCGTAGGCCGCGGAAACCTCCTTTACCGCTGGAGATATCCATCATTAAGAAGCCAATAGGCCTCACCTACGGTCTTTGACAGTCTTCAGCGTTCAGCAGGGACGGTCCCCACGCTTTTTTCTAAAGACTTCAAAGTGAGTCGGTGCACTACCTCACACCGACTCAACGACGCCGGACAAGCCGGGCCGCGTCGCGCCCAAAAGCGCGAATTACTTAAATATCGAGTGCTGCGTGATCAATCGTCACGCCAGGACCCATAGTGGTAGACAGGGTGACCTTACGGAAATAAACACCCTTGGATGCTGCCGGCTTACCTTTCTTAAGGTCGTTCAGCACAGCAACCAAATTGCCTTTGATCGCCTCGGGCTCAAAATCGACCTTGCCGATACCACCGTGGATAATGCCGTTCTTGTCAGTACGGAAGCGCATCTGACCCGCTTTGGCGTTATTAACCGCACCTTCGATATCGGGGGTGACAGTGCCGGTCTTGGGGTTAGGCATCAGGCCACGTGGACCCAGGATCTGACCCAGCTGACCCACAACGCGCATGGCGTCGGGTGATGCTACGACAACGTCGAAGTCCATCATGCCGCCCTTCACCTGCTCGGCGAGGTCATCCATACCGACAAAATCAGCGCCGGCTGCCTTGGCCTTCTCAGCATTCTCGCCCTGAGTAAACACAGCAACGCGAACGACCGAACCGGTACCGTGGGGCAACGTGGTTGCACCGCGAACACCCTGGTCTGATTTCCGGGCGTCAACACCGAGGTTCACTGCCACTTCGACCGTTTCATTGAACTTTACGGTGCCGAATTCCTTGAGCAGCGCAATCGCATCATCAAGGCTGTAGCTCTGGTTTGCGTCTACTTTCTCGCGAAAGGCCTTTACGCGCTTTGACAACTTAGCCATCGAATCAACCCTCCACGTCGATGCCAGCAGAACGAGCGCTGCCAGCGATTGTGCGTACGGCCGCGTCCATATCGGCAGCGGTGAGGTCAGGCCATTTCTGGGTAGCAACCTCTTCTAATTGAGCACGAGTAACCTTGCCCACTTTTTCGGTATTGGGGCGGCCTGAGCCACTCTTAATACCGAGCACCTTGCGCAGCAATACTGATGCTGGCGGCGTCTTTTTGATGAATGTGAAAGACTTGTCGCTGTAAACAGTGATCACAACAGGAATTGGAAGACCGGGCTCCATGCCCTGAGTCTCGGCATTAAATGCCTTACAGAATTCCATGATGTTAACGCCTTTCTGGCCCAGTGCAGGACCAACGGGCGGGCTAGGATTGGCCTGCCCGGCCGGAATTTGCAGCTTGATATAGCCGTCTACTTTCTTCGCCATGATGCTCTCCCGGGTTCAAACGCCATTGGCACGCTGTTGCGCCCTCAGGCTCCCCATAGCAGCCGCTAACGCGACTGTTTCATTTTGCGCTGCACTATGAGTGCAACGCCCCTTCTCTATCAGGCCTTTTCGACCTGACCGAATTCCAGTTCTACGGGCGTTGAGCGCCCGAAGATCAATACCGCCACGTTGAGACGGCTCTTCTCATAATTCACGTCCTCAACAACACCGTTGAAGTCGTTGAACGGTCCATCGATAACGCGAACCATTTCACCGGGCTCAAAGACTGTCTTGGGCCGGGGTTGATCAACACCTGCCTCAACGCGCTGCAGAATGGCATTGGCTTCCGCCTCGGTAATCGGCGCGGGACGATCGGCCTTACCACCAATAAAGCCGAGCACACGCGGCGTATCTTTAACGAGGTGCCAAGTATCGTCATCAAGCTCCATCTGAACCAAGACGTAACCAGGGAAAAACTTGCGCTCGCTCTTGCGCTTCTGGCCACCCTTCATCTCAACCACCTCTTCGGTGGGCACGATGATTTCGCCAAAGCGATCCGTCATACCGTGACGCTCTATCCGCTCTTTAAGCGCAGTGGCGACCTTCTTCTCGTACTGGGAGAAGGCGTGCACTACATACCAACGCAAAGCCATATCGTCTTCCCCTTATTAACCAATGACCATGGAAACAAGCCAGCCCAAAATGCTGTCTAATGCCCACAAAATCAGTGCCATCACAATCACAAACACCACGACGATCATGGTTGTCTGCGTCGTCTCCTGGCGTGTCGGCCAAACAACCTTGCGAATTTCGGTCCGCGACCCTTTAACGAGTTGCCAAAAGGCACCACCGCGCTCGGTCATGGAGGCAACCCAGCCGGCAACAATAGCCAACACGACAAGGGCCAGCACCCGATACAGCAGCGACTGATCTGCGTAATAGCTATTGCCCACCACACCGATTGCAACCAGCGCTACGACAACACCCCACTTAAGGGGATCAAGCCGGCTTGGAGCGGCTTCACTCATCCTTTATCCCTTTCTTGGTTTGACTCGCGCCAAACCCCTTTGTTGCCACCCCTTCGCACCGAGGGAGTGGCAGGCCAGGAGGGAATCGAACCCCCAACCTGCGGATTTGGAATCCGCTGCTCTGCCAATTGAGCTACTGGCCTGTGACTTTTCGGAACCGCCTCTGACAGCTTTTGCTACCAGAGACGACGAAGCCGAACCCCCAAATCAGACGGTTCGGCCCGGCGTAAAACCCACCGATGAGCGGTGAGTCTCAGGTCTCGAGTGACTTACTCGATGATTTTAGCGACGACGCCAGCACCAACCGTGCGGCCACCTTCGCGGATTGCGAAGCGCAGACCTTCTTCCATCGCAATCGGC
>CBFHHJ010000137.1:0-4417 GCA_965655505.1 Luminiphilus sp. | reverse complement strand
AGGTGCTTTCCATCTAAAAACAACTAGGCTTTCCAGGCTTCAAACTGCTCGGTGGTTGCGTACGATGTTTGCGTGCCTTTTCCGGTGACGCTGTGCGAGGCGTATTGCACTGCACTACCGATAGCATCAGCGACTGCAACACCGCTAGCCAGTTCCGCCGCAAAGCATCCGATAAAGGCGTCTCCGGCACCGGTTGTGTCGACCGCAGCGACTGTAGGCGCTGTGACGTGGAGACGTTCCTCGCCATGCATCCACAGTGCGCCCTTATCACCAAGGGTCACAATCAGGTTTTTGAGTCCTTTCGCTAGCAACGTTGCGGCAGCAGCGATGATGTCACTCTCGGTGGCAACGGGCATACCTGTCAGAATCTCCAACTCGGTCTCGTTGGGCACGAAATAATCACAGCGGCAGGCGTAGTCGATGTCCAATTCCGTACTTGCCGGGGCAGGGTTCAGTAGTACCGGGATGCCATTGCTGTTACCAAAATCGATAGCGGCATAAACAGTCTCTAAGGGAATCTCCAATTGCAGGATGATCATCTGGCACTCGAGAAGCGACGTTTTGGCTGCGTCAATATCGGCGGGTGAGAGATGCATGTTGGCACCTGGGATAATCAGGATACGATTTTGAGAGTCGGCATCGACCCAGATCGGCGCCACGCCGCTGGAGACGCCGGGCACTTTCTCAATAAAGTCGGTACTGACGCCGTAGTTTTTAAAATTATTGAGCGTGTTATCCGCAAAGGCATCGTCGCCGACGCGACCCATCATGAGAACGTCAGCGCCCATTTTTGAGGCGGCAATCGCCTGATTGGCCCCTTTACCCCCACATCCCATAGCAAACTCGTTGGCAATTAGCGTTTCCCCAGCCTTGGGTATGGTGTCGGTGTAGGCGATGAGATCAACCATGCAGGAACCAATGACGGCAATTTTCATAATCAGTTTTCCCCTTTATTTTTCGAGTGTTATACGCGGGTTGTGTGAGCCGAGCGCTAATTTAGGTCGAAGATTGGCTTTTTGAATAGGCCTCAGTGTAGCCTACCTCGCTCCTCTTGCAGATACCGGAAATGTTCGATGTCCCCACAGATTTTTGATAACGCAGCTCTTGCGAGCGCGATCGATCACACACTGTTGAAACCCGACGCCACTGCGGTAGCCATTGAGCAGTTGTGTGCCGAGGCGCGAGCGCATCGGTTTGCTACGGTGTGTGTGAATAGCCTATGGGTGCCACTGGCTAGTGAGTTGCTCTCGGGCTCAGGAGTCGGGTGCTGCAGCGTTGTGGGCTTCCCCTTGGGCGCTTCTATGCCCGCAGCTACAGCAGATGAGGCGTCATTGGCCATTCAGGTGGGCGCCTCAGAAATTGATATGGTGATGTCGGTCGGCCAGGCCCTAAGCGGAGACTGGCGAGCAGTCGAGGTGGGCATTGGCGCGGTGCTATCAGCTTGTGGACAGGTTCCTCTCAAGGTCATTTTAGAAACCTGCCTGCTCGGTGATGAGGACAAGCGCCGTGCCTGTGAAATTTGCCGAGATCTTGGCGTCGCGTTTGTAAAAACCTCCACCGGCTTTAGCACGGGCGGGGCGACAATCGACGACGTGACTCTTATGCGTTCGACCGTAGGTGACTCTGTGGGGGTAAAGGCATCGGGCGGCATTCGCGATCGCGAGACAGCCATCGCAATGCTCGCAGCCGGCGCTAACCGGCTAGGATGCAGTGCGGGTGTTGCGATTGTGACTGGGGGCAAGGGGTCAGCAGACTACTGACACCTTGGGTTACGCCGCCTGATTAGGCACTCGTCAGGGGCTTTGCGCGCCAATTATCGCGAGAAGACGATCAAACCAAGGCCCACGATAAACAGCGCGAACATCGCGGCAATCATGCCCGACGTACCGGCGGGTGCATCCTTGAATTCTTTCCAGATAAACACGCCCCAGAAGGCCGCGACCATGGTGGCACCTTGACCCAACCCGTAGGAAATTGCTGGTCCGGCGGCACCTGACGCGATAAAGCTGAATGAGAAGCCAACGCACCAGATGGCGCCACCGAGAATGCCAACCAAATGGAGACGCGGTGTGCCTTTGCTGAAGTACTCACCGATGGGCGCAACCTCGCCGGAAATGGGCTTGTACTGCAATGGAATTAACCAAATGATGTTGGAAACCAGCAGGCCGATAGCGAACACAACACCTGCACTGTAGGGCGTCATCAGTCCGGCTTCGGGGTTGGCAAAGTCAAAGGACATGGACGCGGCGACGAATCGATAGAAAAAGCCCATCGCCACACCGGCGATTACTGAGATGAGCAGCCCTTTGCCCACTGAGCGATTGCCGTCTTGGGGCAATCGACTGTAGATCAGCGCGCATACGATAATGGCGAGCGTGACTAGGCCGACGCCTGAGAACAGGAAGGTGGCGTTACCCACCGGCTCAGCCATGTAGTTTGATACCACGCCAATGACCAGCGCGAGTCCGATTGCGACCGGAAAGGCCACTGCCATACCCGCGATTTCAATGGCTACAACGAGCAGGATATTGGCGAGGTTGAATACGACACCGCCAATGAGTGCTGAGTGTATGGCTTCAATGTTCGCCTGCGTAATGTCGGGAATAAAAGCCCTGCCCTCGTCACCGGTGCTGCCGATGGTAAAAGCAAACAGCAGTGTGAGTAACAGCACGCCGAGGGAGTAATCCCAGTAGAACAACTGGAACTGCCACTCACCCGTGGCGAGCTTCTGGGTATTTGCCCAGGAGCCCCAGCACAACATGGTGATGAAACACATCGCGACAGCAATGGTGTACGACTCAACAATCAGCATAGGTGACTCTCGTTTTTATTGGGATGGACAACATGATCATCTGCTGGACGCCAAGTTACAAGAACCTTATAGCACAGGCTCTCCTCAGCGCTTGCTGTCGTCCGCAGCGACACGCCAAATCGTTTTACCCGCATCGTCGGCGACCAGTATGGCGCCATTGGCATCGACTGCGACGCCCACGGGCCTGCCATAGGCCTCGCCGTCGGCACTCAGGAAGCCGGTCAGCACATCTTGTGGCTTGCCTGCGGGTTGCCCATCGACAAACGGTACCGCGATTACCTTGTAGCCACTGGGGGGCTCGCGGTTCCAGGAGCCATGTTGGCCAATAATGGCAGCACCCGTCGCTGACGCGATCGCGCTATGGTCATAAAAAGCGAGCCCGAGGGATGCAGTGTGAGCGCCCAGTGCATAGTCGGGTGCCCGGGCGGTTGCCACGAGTTCAGGCTGCTGAGGGCTGACCCGCGTATCGACGGTGTCGCCCCAGTAGCTGTAGGGCCATCCGTAAAAGCCGCCATCAACCACTGCGGTCAGGTAGTCGGGTACCAGCTGATTGCCCAACTCATCGCGTTCGTTAACAACCGTCCAAAGCTGGCCTGATTCAGGTTCCCAGCCCATACCGACAGGGTTGCGCAGACCACTGGCAAAGACGCGGGTATCGCCGCTATCGGCATCAATTTCAAGGATGGCAGCGCGGTTGATTTCCGCCTCCATGCCGTTCTCGCCAATATTACTGTTTGACCCGACAGCCACGTAGAGCTTGCTGCCATCCCCCGATGCAATCAGATTTTTTGTCCAGTGATGATTCATCGTTTTGCCCGGCAATTCAGCGATGAACTCACCGGGTTCAGTGATGGCATCGACCCCTGTCTGATAATCGAAGCGCAGCAGTGCATCTGCGTTGGCGACGTAAAGGTGTTCATCGACCAGCGCCATTCCAAAGGGGGAGTGAAGGCCACTTAGAAAAGGCTTTTGTATATCGGCACGGCCATCACCGTCGGTATCTCGCAGCAGGGTGATTTTATCGGGACTCGGCACGCTACCACCGGCATAGGCCATCATCTTTTCTCCTAGCCAACCTTTGATGCCTGAGAAGCCGGCTTTGCCCTCGGGTTTGTTTGCTTCGGCCACCAGTATGTCGCCGTTTGGCAACACCAATAGCCACCGGGGATGCTCCAGCCCCCGGGCGAACGCATTCACGACCAGGCCTTCAGCTGCGATGGGTTTGTGGTCATTGGGCCAGCCTATTGCCTTTGCTAACGCAACGGTTGGTAACACGCTATTCGATGGCTCTGTTAGCTGGGGCTGGGGTCCGAATTCATTTTCGGTTGGCAGCGGTGCGTTGTCATTCGCACAGCCGGAAATGGCAAAGGCCGCCAACAGAATGGTTAACATTGAAATTTTCATGCAGTGGTTCTCGCTGTCTTAAGCATATTGAAAAGGGTTTATTTAGGCCGATCCGCGACGAGCTGATTGCTGCGTTGGGTCTGCTTTTTGGTGGCAGCAAAGACCGAGAGCGCCGTGTCGGTCGTGCCGTTTTCCCCAAGCATAACAAGCTGCTCGTAATACCAATACTGCGTGGCGAAAGTGCCAATTGTGCGCATCAAT
>CBFHHJ010000136.1:3008-4486 GCA_965655505.1 Luminiphilus sp. | reverse complement strand
GGGGGCTCTATATCGATGCCCTCAGATAGCGATCCTATAACCTGCCGCAGAACATGTACCCGTGCTCGCCATTTATGACGTCCATCGACCAATAACCATGGCGCATTGCTCGTATGGGTGTGGGCGAAAAGATCATTAGTCGCCTCGACGTAGTCGTCCCATTTTTGTCGGTTGCGAAGGTCCTCATCGGTCAACTTCCAATATTTTCTTGGGTTGCTCAGGCGTTCTACAAATCGCTTGGATTGCTCTTTTTCATCGATGCTGAGGAAAACTTTAATTAAGCGTACACCGTCATCGGTTAGCCAGCGCTCAAACTCATTAATTTCCCGATAAGCGCGCTGCCACTCCGTATCACTGGCAAAGCCCTCAACCCGTTCTACGAGTACGCGTCCGTACCAGCTGCGATCAAACACAGCGATTCGACCGGGAGGCGGAAGGTGTTGAAAAAAGCGCCACAAATAGTGCCGCCCTTGCTCTTTGGGATTGGGTTTGCCAATGGCGTGAACCCGAAAGCCCCTGGGATCCATTAACTGGGTCATTCTGCGGATAATTCCCCCCTTACCACTTGCATCGCTACCCTCAAAAACAATGATGGCGCGTTCTTCCTGTCGATACAGCGCCTGTTGGATGTACAGCATCTGCTCCTGAAGTTCTTCGAGAGCTTTACCATAGGCCTTTTTGCTGTCGAACTCGTCTTTCAGTGGCGTTATAGCGCTCAGGTGCGGTGTCGACATGTTGAGCTTCCAAAATGTGAAGGGTAGGTGCTGCTTCTAGACTACCGAAACACTCGGCCGTTGTCGTTTAGGCGCAGGATTGTTGCGATGTCCACTTGACGGGAGGCTTACAGATACATACTCTTTCGCGCCTCCGCCCGTAGCTCAGCTGGATAGAGCACCAGGCTTCGAACCTGGGTGTCGGGAGTTCGAATCTCTCCGGGCGGGCCATTTATGTCTAAGCCTCCGTAATGGGGGCTTTTTTGTTTGTGATGTAACTATGACTACCCAGACGACGACCCAGACAACAAGCAGCCAAGAATTCTCCATCAGACCCGCAACTCAAGCCGATGTTGAGCAAATCATGGCGTTTATCCGTGAGTTAGCGGAATACGAGCGGGAGCCCGATGCAGTGGTTGCCACAGAAGCCGATATTCGCGCGGCTCTGTTTTGCGCCAATCCCAAAGTTTATGCTGTGATGTGCTGCTCTGAATCCAGAGCGATTGGTTTTGCACTGTATTTCTTCAACTTTTCCACGTGGCTAGGCAAGCACGGACTGTATCTCGAAGATCTTTATGTGACGCCTGACTATCGTGGACGTGGCGCGGGATTTCGGCTCTTCCAACATTTGGCGCAAGTGGCCGTCACAGAAGGCTGCGGGCGGTTTGAGTGGAGTGTGCTTGATTGGAACACGCCGGCCATTAAGTTTTATGAGTCATTCGGGGCAAAGCCCCAGTCAGAATGGGTTGGCTATCGGCTTACTGG
>CBFHHJ010000136.1:1497-2949 GCA_965655505.1 Luminiphilus sp. | reverse complement strand
GATTCAGTGGCGGTTGGCTTTGGCCTCGAAGCACTGCACGCGTAGTTCCTTGAGTTGCTCACTTCCCATGGCGTTTAAGCGTTCAATGTTTGCATTGGGAATGTCTTCGACAGCGGGGTGATTCGCTACAGCACGACTGACGCTATCCTCACGCAGTAAATGCAGCATAGGGTAGGGCGATCGATTCGAGTAGTTTTCCGCATCAGCGGGTTCTGTGCCCGCAAACTGATAATCCGGATGAAAACTCGCGACCTGAAATTGCCCCTCGTAATCCATCTGTCGAAGGAGCTCGTCAACCTCGTCGAGAAACAGGTTGTAGTCACTGAAATCTAAAAATGCTCCGGGGTGGACTACAAAGGTAGTTTCGATGTGGGTTGAGTTGTCCAGCAACTGTAGTTCGTCAGCCAACATAGTAATGAGCTCATCGGCCGATGTTGCCAGGCTTACTGAGTATCGAACACGACCCGCTTCGAGTTCCCGTCGTGCAAAAGGGCAGAGGTTCAGCTCGACGACGAAACGATTAATCCAACAATCCGTGATTGCAATGATTTCTTGAGACTCAAGGGCTTGAGTTTTACCTGTCACAATCGGTTCCTATCAGAAATTGCTATTGATCGACGACTGAATCCACGTTTTGCACGGTCATGCTTATATACTTGTTTATATGCAAGCTCTGCCAGTACTTTATTCTTTCCGCCGCTGCCCCTACGCCATCCGCGCGCGAATGGCGCTCGCCTATGCGGGTGTTGCCTGTGAGCTCCGTGAGGTCGTGTTGAAGCACAAACCCAACGAAATGCTCGAGGCGTCGCCAAAAGGCACTGTACCGGTGCTTGTGCTGCCAGATGGGCGGGTGATGGATGAGAGCCTTTCCATAATCGATTGGGCACTGCAGCAGCGCTCAGGTGATAGCTGGGAGTTTGATGGAAAAGCGAGCTCGGGGGATTTGAGCGCGCAGGCTGATCTGTTGCCACTCATTGCGACCAACGATGGCGCATTTAAATACTGGCTCGATCGATACAAGTATGCCGATCGGTTTCCCGCCCGTTCGGCCGCGTGGTACCGAGACCAAGCGATACCGCTTTTGCGGGTATTAGATGACGCACTTGGCACTGGGCACTGGCTGGATGGGGATTCCTGGGGCAAAACCGACATTGCGCTGTTTCCTTTCGTCCGGCAATTTGCCATGGTGGACCACGCTTGGTTTGTCCGCTGCAGCCTAGAGAACGTTCAGCGGTGGTTAGATGGTTGGCTAGCTTCGAAGTGGTTTAACGGCGTGATGACGAAATACCCGCCGTGGACCCCAAGTGACTCACCTATCGTTTTTGCCCCAGATATTTTTGACCCTGACTTCGGGAAATATGATTTTGCCAAATCAACTATTGCCAAGCCCTTGGATAGCAGTAGTGGTGGGGTTTAGGAAGCACGATGCTTAGTCTATTGCCGTCAACGTTG
>CBFHHJ010000136.1:0-1234 GCA_965655505.1 Luminiphilus sp. | reverse complement strand
GGCTGGCGTGGCTACAACCATTGGCTTCGGAATCCTAGTAGGGCGATTACTCGGTATGAGTAAAAGGCAATCGGTGCTAACGGGCGGTGCGGTCGGCATTTGTGGTGCTTCTGCAGCGCTCGCGATTGCCTCGGTTATGCCGGCTTCGCCCGGGCGAGATCGAGACACCGCGCTCGCCGTTGTGGGGGTGACCTCGTTATCTACGCTAGCCATGATTCTTTATCCACCGTTGGTCAGTTATCTCGGCCTAACCGCGAGTGAGTCCGGCTTCTTTGTGGGAGCGACGATTCACGACATTGCCCAGGTCATCGGTGCGGGATACTCGATTTCGACAGAAGCTGGAGATCAGGCAACCCTCAGTAAGCTGCTGCGGGTTGCCATGCTGTTACCCGTGGTGTTTTGTATCGGTTGGGCGTGGCGTTCGAAGAGCGCAGGCGTTGGTACAGCACGACTGCCCGGGTTCTTATTGGTGTTTGCCGCCATTGTGTTAGCGAATAGCTTTCTAGAGATTCCTCAGGCAATTAGCGATTTTGCAAATGGCTTATCTCGGTTTTGTTTGGTCACCGCGATTGCTGCAATTGGCTTACGCAGTAATCTCCGCAGTATTCTTGGTCTAGGCGCTAGGCCGCTGATACTGATGCTGTTGGAGACCTTTTGGCTCGCTGCGCTGGTCTACGTGGCATTAATCGCAATCCGCTGATTGCCGCGATCAGCTATCGGCCAATGCTTGCTCCTCTTCATTCATTTCAGCGGGAATCGCTTCGAACAAGGGCGTTGATAAATAACGCTCCCCGGTGTCGGGCAGCATCGCCAGAAGCACCGAGCCCTCAGGCGCCTGTTCTGCGACCTCAATGGCCGTAGCCAACGTTGACCCTCCCGAAACCCCAGTGAGAATGCCTTCCTCGGCCCCCAGTCGCCGTGCCCAATCCATGCCGATGTGGCCGTTGACCGGCAGCACCTCATCGAAAAGTTGCTTATCGATGCTCTCTTGCAGAACAAGCGGAATAAAATCAGGTGTCCATCCTTGAATGACATGGGGCTCCCAGGCCAAGTGACTACCGCTGGGTGAGCCATCCGCATTGCGCGCCTGCTGCGCCCCAGATCCGACCAGCGCAGCGTTATGAGGCTCCGAAAGAATGATCTTACAGTCGGGTCGTTCCTTTCGAAGCACTCTCGCAACGCCTGTGACGGTGCCTCCCGTGCCGTATCCGGTTACCCAGTAATCCAGTCGGCT
>CBFHHJ010000135.1:0-4512 GCA_965655505.1 Luminiphilus sp. | reverse complement strand
CCGACAACTGGCCATCGTTCGCGACAATAAAAAGCTGACGTACAAGCGCGCGCGCGGCAGTAAATTCTCGCTGGCGCTTATCCACCGCATGATTGATGAACGCGGCCTCATCTGGGTGCAGGGGCAATTGCAGTGATTCGATTAACCCCCAGCCCACAGTCACCCCGGGCACCACCTGTTCAAACAGATAGCGCAGCGGCACCGAAGACGATTGATCAAACGCCACTTGCATCCTGCGTCGCAAAATCCAGAGCAACCTGTGACTTTCGCAGGTCAACAACGATGGTGGCGGAAATCTTGTCGTGCATCGCCTGGCGATTGGGATCCCAATAAATTTGCAGAAAACCCAGCAGCCCGGTCGCCAAACCGGCACCGTAGCCACCATAACGACTGAAACTGTCCCACAGCCCAATGGGTGTGCCATTGAGTTGCACAACACGAATACGCGTCAGCTTTTTACCCACCGTCTGACCGTGCCAAACCGATGTCAGCATAGTGAAATAAAACGCGGCCCAGCCAAAACCAAGCCCTAAATCTTCAATAATGCCGCGGATGTACTGAGTAATTGAGTAACTCGTTGACCGCTGCTCAGGCAAAACGTCAAGGTTTTCGTCATCAGGCGTCTGAGAAACATCCACGCCATCACTGTTCAACGCAAACTCGACGCCACTCGCATCATCTGCGTCAGTGGATTCTGCGATGTTGCGAGGAGCTTCGACCATTGCCGCTTCGGACTCATTGGGGGGCAGTAGCGATTCAATCAAAACCTGTTGGTCATCAGCATCTAATTGCGTCGCTTCAACGAATTGCCATGCCAGATCCGTAGCCTCCTCCCTTGGCAGATTTGTCATAAAAATTTCGGCAACGGGTCGTCTCAGCGTCTCCCGCCAACAGTCTAGGGACGCGCAGTCACTGCCTTCAATTTCCGCAATCGTGGAATAGGTAATTAAGCCCAACGCTATGCTGTCCTCGACGCCCATTTCCATGGCATCAAACGACGCTACCCCATCAAGCTCTCCAACTTCAGTATCCTCTTCGGGCGGCGAGAGCATTGGCAGTACATTGGAGAGAATATTCAGCAACAGAATGAATGCGACCAACATGCCAAGCCAGCGTAAAAGCATACGGCGCTTACGGCCTTCCCCCCCGCTCTCGGCGGGAAGATATTGCTTGGTACCGTAGCGAATCAGAACAATCGCAATGACAAACGCCAGTAACTCCGAGGAAGTAGCGCTCAACAACGCAACCAAAACCAGATCGATGGCCATCGCCACGCCACGACGCAATGGCATTGCCAGCGGCAAACCAAACAATGACTTGTCGAGTTTAAATGCAAAGGGCGTGAGTATTGAGCGTGTTTCTTCAGCACTGAGTTCGGAAACGCTGGTCTCACTCACGGTGTATTCCCTGTCAGGATGGCGATGGTTTTCTACAAAAAAGCGGCGCCTAACATCGCAAAAGCCAATGTCGCCGCAGCTGGAGATTCATAGACGCTGCCGATACCTCTGACTCAACATCACTAAAGCTTCACGTCGTGGTACACGTTTTGGACATCTTCACAGGCATCGAGCAGATCAAGCATTTTCTCGAACTGCTCGGCATCCTCGGCTGAAAGTACCGTCTCACCCTTGGGTACAAACTGAATCTCGTCCACCTCAAAATCAATGTCAGGATAATTTTCCGTCAATGCATTGCGGGTCTTGGCAAATTCAGTGTTGGGTGCCATTACTGTCAGCATCCCATCATCAGATTCCACCTCGGTCACGTCAACGTCGGCCATCAGCAGCGTTTCAAGCACCTCGTCTTCATCACCCGGAAACACAAATACCGCAGCGTGATCAAACATGTGCGAGACAGTACCGGGAGAACCGAACTTACCTTTGCCCTTCGTGAAGGCCGGTCGCACCTCGCCAATGGTGCGATTGGGATTGTCAGTCAGGCAGTCCACCAACACCATTGCGCCGCCTGGGCCAAAGCCCTCGTAACGTGCAACCTGATAGTCCTCGCCTACGCCGGAGCTTGCTTTATCGAGCGCTTTATCAATGACGTGTGAAGGCACCTGATCTTTTTTGGCGCGATCGATCAAAGAGCGAAGCGACAAGTTCGCGGCGGGGTCAGTACCGCCGCCTTTGGCAGCAACATAGATTTCCCGGCTGTACCGCGAGTACACCGAGGTTTTCATCGCCGCCGTCTTCGCCATAGACAGCTTTCGGTTTTGGTAGGCGCGACCCATAAGTTATTCCAGTAGAGTGATTGAAACGTCTCGTAGTTTAGTAGCAAACCATCAGTGGTGACAGCGCAAGATCAGTCAACAGCGCGAATTCACAATGCAATGACTCGCCGCCCTGCTTTTCGATCTATGAGAGAATTTGTCGCGAAAAGCGAGGGTGTTACCGAGCAAAATAGACACTTTCATTCACCGGAGGCAATGACATGCGCGTACTGCTCGCAGGCGCCAGTGGGTATATCGGTCAGGCAGTCCTGCAGACGCTGCTGGCGCGCAATTACGCGGTGGTCGCCCTGGTGCGAGACGACTCCGCCATCGCTGACGTGAACCACCCGCAGCTAAGTCGGCTCAACATCGATTTAAGTGACGAGTTCCGCAATGGGCCTGGTAACGGGTTTAACGATGTAGCTAGCGATAATCAGCGCGACCACCCTAACGATGACCTTCGTCAAGACTCTATGGGTAACCTTTGCGACGACCCTAACAGTGAAACAGCCAACCCACCTCGGTGGTACGACACCCTCGGGCCTGTTGATTATGTGATCTCCTGCTTGGCTAGCCGGGGCGGCGGCGTTCAGGACGCCGTTGACGTTGAATATGGCGCCAATCACGCGCTGCTTGAAGCCGCCAAAATACTAAAACCTAAACGATTCCTGCTGCTATCCGCCATCTGCGTACAAAAGCCCAAACTAGAATTCCAGCGTCAGAAGCTTCGCTTTGAACGGGAACTCATCGACAGTGAGCTAGACGCTACCATCGTGCGACCCACAGCGTTCTTTAAATCCCTTGGAGGCCAGGCTGGGCGGGTTCGTCAAGGTAAGGCGTTTTTGGTATTCGGCGATGGTCTGCTAACCGCGTGCAAACCGATTGCCCGAGAAGATCTCGCGGCGTTTATGCTCGATCGCCTCGAAGACCCCAATGCAGCCAACAACATTTTACCCATCGGCGGTCCAGGCCCTGCCCTGACGCCAATGGATCAGGCACGCTTACTAGCCAATGCCCTGGGAAAACCACACAAAACACGGTGCGTATCACCGAGGATCTTCGACATAGTGATTGGGGCGCTGAAACCACTGGGTGTTTTTTCCAACTGGTGTCGCGACAAAGCCGAGTTTGCCCGTATCGGAAGATACTATGCGACCGAGTCGATGCTGGTTTGGGACGACGCAGAGCAGTGTTACTCTGCGGATGCCACACCCGAGACGGGTAGCATCACGTTGTCAGATTTTTACCAGAAAATTGCAGACAATCCCCATGAAGCACCCGCATTGGGACAACACAAAATGTTTTGAAAAGGTGCTACAAGCAGCACTGACAGCAACGGGCAGTTCGCTACTCACAACTGCAAAAGCATTTCTCGGGCGGTATCACAAACACTTTAGATAATCATCGAATATCCGGAGCGCACTATGATCGAGCAACCACTCACGCTGCCTTGTGGCACAGTTGTCCCGAACCGTATCTGTAAGGCTGCCATGACCGAGGGCCTCGCCAGCGCAACCGGCGTGCCCACTGACGCCCTAATCAATCTATACGGCCTTTGGAGTGACGGTGGCGCGGGTATTCTCCTGTCGGGAAATGTTCAAATTGATGCGGACCACCTTGAACGCCCGGGTAATGTGATTGTCGACCGGGAACCTGACGACGCGATGCGGTCCGCGCTAAGCACATGGGCAGAGGCAGGCACACGCAATGGCAACCAGTTTTGGGCGCAGATTTCCCACGCCGGACGTCAATGTCAAAAAGTGGTGAACCCTCATCCCAAGGCGCCCTCTGCGGTCAAGCTAGGCCTCCCAGGCGGCCAGTTTGGCGAGCCCGTTCCCATGACCGAGGATGACATTCAGAATGTGATTTCGGGATTTGCACGCTGCGCCCGAGTACTTAAAGAAGCCGGCTTTACCGGCGTTCAACTTCACGCCGCACACGGTTATTTGTTATCGCAGTTTCTGAGCCCGCGCAGCAACACCCGCACCGATACATGGGGCGGGAGCCTTGAAAATCGTGCGCGGATTTTGCTGGAATCAGTGAAAGCCGTCCGCGCTGCCGTGGGTGATGACTTTCCAGTGGCGGTTAAGCTAAATAGCGCGGATTTTCAACGGGGCGGCTTTGGTTTTGAAGACAGCCTGCAGGTCGCAAAGTGGCTGCAAGCGGCCACGGTCGACATGATCGAAATCTCGGGCGGCACCTATGAGCAACCCAAGCTACTGAATCTGGAGGGCATTGAGCCGGTTGCCGAGCAGGCAGTCGCTCAGTCAACGCGGGCGCGCGAGGCCTATTTTGTCGAC
>CBFHHJ010000134.1:0-4516 GCA_965655505.1 Luminiphilus sp. | reverse complement strand
TACGAGCACATGGCTGAGGTGCTTCGAGCCACTTCGTTACGTGGGCCCGATTTAAACACCAACCTTCAGTTTCACTACGGTCTTGTGAACTGGTTCTTGGGAAGCACCGTTAACGCTCGTCCAACCACGAAATTCATCGTGCCGTATTTGACTGCCGTCGGGGAATTGACCCAAGAAGCTGGGCGGATCGATATCGATGCGGCATGGCGAATCCTCTGCGGACATCGTACCGGTGCTCTTGAAGGTGCTCAGGCCAGGGAAATCGGTGGCATTTTGAGCCGCAAGCAATCTTTACTGCTTCGCCCGCTTCAGATGCTCATGGCATCGCCGCATCTGCTTTCCGGTTGGTTAAGTGTCAACAAAGCCGCGTTCACCTATGACGACGGACACTTGAGCTGGGCGGAAAATCCTATTGACGTTCTCAGTGATACCTATCACTTCCTGAAGCTCAATTGGTCCGAGTCGTCGCCAGCATCAAATACCATCTGGGATCACGATCATCAGATTTTGACCGCTGCCGAGGATTTCTACCGAGATCTTGAGCAACGCTTGGATTGCGCAAATTGGTGCGACCTGCGGCAGATCCTTGCGGGGGATTCGGCTGAGGGTTTCAGCAACGAGGACTGGCAAGCAGTGCAAGCAGCTCATCGTGGTTTCCAAGCTGGTACTGAAATCCTTGAATTGCTGCCAGCGATGGCACGCTTTACCGGGTTTTATGAGCTACGAGTTAACGATGATCTAACAATTGATATCCCCGATCGACTGCTCGATCCCGAGCATCAGACGATGATGACCAAGGCGCTGGCGCCGCCCCCTGTGGCAAAATCCGACGAAGTGGTAGCGGCCAGTGGTGGCATGTTCTACGGCAGAGAATCGCCAGAGTCGGCGTTGTATGTACAGGCCGGTGATCACTTTGAAGTGGGCGATCCACTGTACATTGTTGAAGTCATGAAGATGTTCAATAAGGTCTATGCGCCATTTGCGGGTACCGTGGACGAGGTGTTGGTGGAAGGTGATGGCATTATCATCAGCAAAGGGCAGCCCTTGTTCAAAGTCACACCAGATGAGCAGGTGGTCATTGAATCCGCTGATGTCGTATCAGAACGACGTCGCGCCCACACGCAGGAACTTATGTCGCTGTTTTTGTAGCGTTCACCGCCGTTAATCTTGCTAAGACGAGGACAGTTTTCATGATTACAGGTCTTGATCATATTGCTATCGCGGTACCGGATTTCGATAAAGCAATTAAGCGTTTTCTTGAGGATTTTGAACTCAACTTCGAGGGCACCGAGGATGTAGCGGCGGCCAAGACGCGAACCGCTTTCTTTCCAGTGCCAGCAACCAGCATTGAGTTGCTCAACCCACTCAATGGCGAAGGCCCGATCGAGAAGTATCTCGAGAAGCGCGGCGGCGGCTTACATCATCTATGCTTTCGAACCGATGACATACACGCCGATGTCGAGAGGCTCAAGGCAAAAGGCTATGTTTTTCTGAGCGAAGAGCCCGGCCCCGGTGCGCATGATTCGCTCACAATTTTCATTCATCCCAAGAGCTCCGATGGCATTCTGATTGAGCTGGCTCAGCCAGCATCAGACCATGCTTGATGCAGCAGCCATTCGTTTAGGAATTCATCAGCTGTGAGTATTTACGATAAAGAATCTGCTTCCTTAGAAA
Organism: Luminiphilus sp.; assembly: GCA_965655505.1. Classification (GTDB taxonomy): domain Bacteria; phylum Pseudomonadota; class Gammaproteobacteria; order Pseudomonadales; family Halieaceae; genus Luminiphilus. The sequence continues at coordinate 2,842 of CBFHHJ010000134.1, read as the reverse complement.
ACTGGGCTGCCCTTGTTGAGCAGCAGAGTAAGGGTATGTCCCCCGAGGACTTCACCTGGCTGACGCCGGAGGATATTCCGCTCAAGGCGCTCTACACAGCAGCAGACACCGAGAGTCTTGAGTACACCGATACGATGCCGGGCATGTCGCCCTATATTCGTGGCCCACAGGCGACGATGTATGCGGGACGCCGTTGGACCATTCGCCAGTACGCGGGCTTTTCGACTGCCGAAGAATCAAATGCGTTTTATCGCAAGGCCTTGGCCGCAGGCGGGCAGGGCGTCTCCGTTGCTTTTGATTTAGCGACCCACCGCGGTTACGACTCGGATCATCCACGGGTCTCCGGTGATGTTGGTAAAGCGGGCGTGGCGGTGGATTCGGTTGAGGACATGAAAATTTTGTTCAACGATATCCCCCTCGATCAGGTCTCAGTGTCAATGACAATGAACGGCGCGGTACTGCCCGTGCTCGCCGGCTACGTCGTCGCTGCTGAAGAGCAGGGCGTTAGTCAGGCGCAACTTTCGGGGACTATTCAAAATGACATCCTGAAAGAATTTATGGTGCGCAACACCTACATTTACCCCCCGGGGCCCAGCATGCGCATCATTGGCGACATCATTGCGCACTGCTCTCAGCATATGCCCCGTTTCAACACCATTTCGATCTCCGGATACCACATGCAGGAAGCGGGGGCGAACGCCGCGCTCGAATTGGCGTACACGCTGGCGGACGGCAAGGAATACATCAAAACCGCGCTGGCCTCGGGATTGAGCATCGATAAGTTTGCGCCCCGGCTGTCTTTTTTCTGGGGCATTGGCATGAACTTCTATATGGAGATTGCCAAGATGCGTGCTGCTCGGTTGCTGTGGGCGGAAATCGTAAGTGAGTTTAACCCTGCAAATCCTAAGAGCTCGATGCTGCGGACCCATTGTCAGACCTCGGGTTGGTCGCTAACGGAGCAAGATCCCTATAACAATATCGTCCGCACCACTATCGAGGCCATGGCTGCGGTGTTTGGCGGGACGCAATCCTTGCACACCAACGCCTTGGACGAGGCCATTGCGTTGCCGTCTGATTTTGCTGCACGTATCGCGCGCAACACTCAAGTGATCCTGCAAGAAGAGACCGGTATTGGGCAGGTGATTGACCCCTGGGGTGGGTCCTACATGATGGAAACGCTCACTCAGGATATGGTCGACAAGGCCCGCGAGCTGATCGCGGAAATCGATGAGTTGGGGGGTATGGCGCGCGCGATCGAAAGCGGTGTGCCTAAACTGCGCATCGAGGAGGCCGCCGCTAAGAAGCAGGCCCGTATTGATCGCGGCGAGGATGTCATCGTCGGGGTCAACAAATATCAGACCGATGCCCAAGACGATGTGGACGTACTCGAAATCGACAATGATCAGGTTCGCACATCGCAGCTTGCTCGTCTCGAGTCCATCCGCGCGAACCGAGATAGTCAGGCGGTCACCAGCGCCCTGGATGCTTTGACCGAGGCAGCCCGCTCCGGTGAGGGCAATTTACTTGCGCTCGCGATAGAAGCGACCCGGCTGCGCGCCACGGTTGGTGAGATCTCCGATGCGTTAGAGACGGTTTATGGACGGTTCGTGGCACAGGCACAAACCGTCTCCGGTGTGTATGGTGCTGCTTACGAGCAAGATGCAGAGTGGAAGCAGATCTCGGTGGATATCGAACAATTTATCGAGCGACTTGGCCGCCGGCCTCGCATGCTGGTCGCGAAAATGGGTCAGGACGGTCACGATCGAGGCGCAAAGGTGGTTGCGACAGCGTTCGCTGATGTGGGCTTTGATGTCGACCTATCGCCGATGTTTTCAACTCCGGAAGAAGTCGCCCGACAAGCGGTGGAGAACGATGTTCACGTTGTAGGCGCTTCAAGCCTTGCCGCAGGCCACAAATCTCTGGTCCCTGAGTTGATCGCCGCGTTACGCGCGGAGGGTGCCGATGACGTCATCGTTATAGCGGGCGGGGTCATCCCTCAACAGGATTACGAGTTTCTTTATGAGAGTGGCGTGAGCCTGATTTTCGGCCCGGGCACAGCGATTCCCGACGCAGCTCGAAAGGTCCTCGACGCCGTCATTGAGCGGCAGGCCTGACCTCCAGCGATGTCAGCGACTCCCGAGCCTAATGGGGTGCGCAGCGGTCAGCGTCGCGCGCTGGCTAAGGCAATCACGCTGGTGGAAAGTCAGCGGGACGAAGATCGCGAGCTAAGCCAAGCCTTGCTTAATGAACTGCTGCCGGATACCGGCAACAGTATTCGCATTGGCATCACTGGCGTCCCGGGCGTGGGAAAGTCGACGTTTATTGAAACTTTCGGGCTGCATCTTATTGAGCAAGGTCATCGGGTGGCGGTGCTTGCGGTGGACCCGAGTTCGCCTATCGCTGGTGGGTCAATCTTGGGCGACAAAACGCGCATGGAAGCGCTGTCACGCAATGACGCCGCGTTCATCAGGCCATCACCTGCGGGCAGTGCGCTTGGAGGCGTCGCGCTGAAGACCCGCGAATCGATGCTGCTGTGTGAAGCTGCCGGTTACGACGTTATCTTGGTCGAGACCGTAGGTGTCGGACAATCCGAACACCAAGTGGCCGGCATGGTCGATTTTTTTCTGGTGTTGATGTTGCCCGGCGGCGGCGATGAGTTGCAGGGCATCAAAAAGGGCATCATTGAGCTCGCTGATGCAATTGTGATTAACAAAGCCGATGGAGCTACTGCACCCATTGCCCGAGCGACGGGACAACACTACCGTAGCGCCTTATCACTTCTTACACACCCTGGATTTTGGTCGCCAAAAGTATTGACCTGCTCGGCTTTAGAGAACGTGGG
>CBFHHJ010000133.1:0-4540 GCA_965655505.1 Luminiphilus sp. | reverse complement strand
CCAGACGATTCGTTAACTACACCAAGGACATTCATTGCTTCTTTTCCATCGGCTAAAGGCATCACTCACACGTGCACGAAGCAGGCGCAGCGACCAGCTGATCCACGAAGTCCCCGACGAGACAGGCAGAGTCGGAGAACGGCAGTTGGCCGGCTACACTGGCGGAGCAGGAGTGACAGCACTTGTAAGGGCTCCCGCACTCTCCAGAGCCACATTGGCGCGTGCAGAAGCCGGCCGAGAGGCCATCAGACAGGCACGTACCGATTCCCACACAATCTGCGTCTGTCATGCAAATCGTCCCCACTCCCAGATCCGTCACCGGCAGCTGTCCAACACCGCCGGAACCGGTATCGCTAGAACCCGGGGCGCCTGGGATTACATTCAATTCGGGGTAAGTTATCAGTGAATAGTTGTCCGCAAGCGCTGCGTAACGGTGGTATCGACCATCCTGTCGCGTTTCGTCGTCGAGGAGCGCGTTAAACCCTTCCAAACTCGGCATGTAATTGATGTCGATTGCATCCCAACTGCGGTCGTCACCCGAGAGAACACCCTGAACCGTGAACCGGGCCGTTGGTAGCGAACCGATTGCAACGGCCGCTTCATTACCACCCTCCGAGTAGAGGTCCCAGGCCTCCTCTCCCGTACGCTCGGGCTCGTTGGCACCCTCCTCATACTGGGCAATCTCATGGAAGTCCTTCACGTGAATCAGTTCGAAGGCCAAATCTTCCTCGGTTGGGGGGAAGGAGCTCTCTGGCGCCTTAAATCCGGCGGGCAGCGGTGACGGCTCCAGGTTACTTACTACTATGTAGGTGGTCTCTACGCCTGCATCTTTGTGAGTTGCACTTTCCTGAAAACCGGGATTCGTCAGCATAGCGAAAAACGCGATCGGACAGGGGTATTCAACGATTGCCACGTCATCCCACAAAGGCTCATCGCCGTCGATCTGATCGGCTACCTCGGTATTGAATACTACCCGGGCACCGATGGCCGCGATGTATTCGCCGGGATTGTAAAGTGCATTAGCCTCTTCCCCCGTGAGGTCTGTCGGGCGCCCATCGGCGTAAACCGCCTGGTCTCGGTACTCGATCAGGTTGAACATGTAAAAGGGACCCGCTGTAGGCTCATCGATCATGCGCTGGACTTGATCCGCGTTGAATCCACTTTGAGACTGAATCGCGGAGAAGGTAGGCGACTCCAGCAAGACATCCATGTTGCCCGGGTTTTCACAGAGATCATCGCTGAGCGCCAGTGGCCCAGCTTCCAACGCACCACCGCCCGAGGGCACTGAATATTTCGGCAGCACGCTGATGGGCCCCTGGAAGGAATCCTGATTGTCCGCGCGGATGTTGAGTGTGGGGTTAGGCAACTCCAAGGTAAGCGCCTCGCCCAACTCGCGTTCTACGAGCTGCCAACCCGCGGGGATCGTCGGATCATCACTTGCCCGGAACGGGTCCCGGGTAACACGAATGTACTCGTCACCTTCCGGGGATACCAACACATAGATCGTCGTTCCAGCGTCGTAAGTGACCGTGTGATTTTTGGCAACGTAACCACCCTTGAGCAGCCCCTGATCATCGATGGCAAAACCCGCCTCGAGCACCGTGGCATTGTGCTGCCAGGTATATCCGAACATCTCCGCCTCAGTGAGTGGACCATCCTCTTCCGCTCCGGGGGACCGGCTGAACCCGCCGCCCGAGGTAGACGTTTCGCGCATCGGATTTTTACGCCAACCCTCAGGTAGGTCCAAGGCGTCGAATTGTTCCTGAGTAATTTCCGAACTAACCCAAACAATGGTTTCGTCTTCAGCAATGGTTTGGAAGATCTCGAACACTAGCGCACCCTCGCTTTCAGACGCCGGATCGGACTCTGGCAGGGGGGCAGGATCCACCATAAAGTCGATGAGTCGCCGAGCGATCTCCACCCCCTGATCATCCTGCAGGAAGTGGCTGGCCTCAGGCAGACGTGCGTGTTCCTGCCCCGCGGCACCTGGAACAAGATCAATGAAATATTGCTGCGCTTCACAGGAACCGAGATTGCCGGGATCGTTTGATGCCCAGATGGTTATGAAAGGCTTCTCGAACGCTGCGAGGCCAGCGACGGCCTCCTCGGTTTCTCCTCCCAGCTCATTGATGATCGAGGGAAACTTGCGGATTCCCGCCATGTAATCCCGGCTTGGGAAGGGCGCGTCGTACGCGGCTTCTTCCGCATCTGACAGGGGAAACCAGGTCATGGCTTCAAGTACCTCTGACGCATGGAAGGACTCCGCCTTCATGGCGTACTCCATCCAGCCGCCGAAGTAGTTCTCGTCGTTGGGCACGTCAAATAGCTCGACCACTAACTCGCAGCCGTCGTAAAACGGTTCCTGCTGCTCTGGCGTATCCGCAAATGGCGAGGGAATGTCGACAATTTCGCTGGGGTTCTCGACGACAGGGAAAACTTCCACGCCTGCTGGCAGCGCAGGTAGCGCGCCATCTCCTACGGCAATGCTCGCGAACCACTCGGGGTTTTCCCCGGCCACCTTGAGCCCGATAAGGCTGCCCCAGTCCTGCACGAAGAGATTGATGTCTCTCAATTCAAGCGCGGCGATAAAGCCCTCCAGGCGATCGCTGTGGACGGTGTAGGTGTAATCGTCGATATCGGTCGGCTTATCGGAGCGGCCCGTTCCCAGGTGGTCCATGGCGATGACACGGTAACCAGAGTCAGCCAGTACCGGGATCATCTTACGGTAGAGGTAAGACCAGCTTGGCTGGCCGTGGAGCAGCAGGACCACGTCGCCGCCCTCGGGCCCTTCCTCGACATAGGCCTGGCGCAGGCCATCGATATCCACGTATTTGGCCTCGTAGGGGAAGTCGGGCAGGGAGTCGAAACAGGAGTCCGGTGTTCTCACAAACTCGACGCCGGCGCTGGTCGTCTTGAACTCTGGCGCCGAGTCGCAGGCGACCACAGTGGGGGGCACCGGATCAGTTACTGGCTCATCGACGGATGCGGAGTCCGAGGAGCTATCCCCACTGCTGGAACATGCTGCAACTGAGAACGCGATGATTACTGCCGATGAGAATTTCTGAAGTGCCCGCATTGATAGCCTCCCGCCCCTACTGGCGCAAATTGTAGTTGGTCTGACCACGGAAGGAGGCCACAGACGAAATTCCTTGTAACTGCTGATCCCGACTTACTTGATTGATCGGTGTTAAAGTGCGCGCCAGTGGTGCACCGAAGCCCCTTTCGATTGATTCAAAGCTCACCGCTGTCAGCGTGCTGAGGCGGCAAATATGTTCCTGCTGTGGCATCGATTTGCCGTTACGCGAGTCTCCGGTCGACGCACGCGTGCAAATACAACAAATTTGATAACACCACTCATACAGATTTCGACATCGTTCGCTCGCAATTCATCACCGTTCCCTCGGGGCATGTAAATGGCGGCACTCTCTTTGCTTAGTCAGCTGTGTCGGAATTCGCCGGCAATGGCAGTTAAAACAGGAGAGGCAAATGGAAATCAATTCAATGGGCAACGGGATTCCGTTGGCGCAAATACTTGGTAAAGAACCCAGTGGAAGAAGCTCTGCAGGAACCAACAATGCGTTGGATGGCGCTTTTGGGCGGATGAGGGATAGTCTGTCAGTTAGTCCTTTAGGGTAGTTGACGTCGGGCGCTTCGGACTTGAGTGCGCAGCAAATAGAGGAAGCCAAGGCATTTCGCGCAGAGATGGGGGAGTCTTTGCGCTCCGGTACCTTCGACCCCGCAGAAATGGCTGAACGTGCTCCAGACTTTCTTCAGCAGCGTGCTGAAGATAAAGGAGTATCCCTAAAAGAAGCGTTTAGCCAGTTGAGTGATCGTGTTGAACAGATTCGCTCGAAGTTAACTGCTGCTATGGGAAGTGGCGCATTGGCAGGGCAGGGACTGGAAAATTTGGGGCTGGGGTCTGACGAGCATTACGCGCTAGAGACCCTCCTGGCAGCGGTCGTTGAAAGCGATCGGGAATAGCGCTCTCGCCAAGCGCCCGTTACTCACGCACGCGCTTGCCACTTTTGATCTATTGGCACTGGCACATGCGTTGGTAACGCACCCATCGAATTCCTGTCGAGTCGTCCCAAATCTGTGTTTATTTAATGGCGTTTGCTTCAGTGGTGCTAATCACTGCGCCAGCGGTGAGCGAATTCTTTGCCTCGCAAGGTCAGCATCTTCAGAATCTGCAATATCCAACAAAGAGGCTTGACAAATGCAATCCAAAAATAAATGCAGTAGAAGCACTTTTTTTTACTTCTCACAGCGCGCGCTTGTCGCACTAGTTTTAGTTGGTCTTTCGGCTACTTCATATGCTCAGGCTACACTTGAGGAAGTCCTGGTAGTGGCCACCAAGAGAGAACAAACGCTGCAGGAGATTCCTATCGCAGTGTCTGTCGTCTCAGCCGAGTCCATCGAGCGCTCTCAAGTGCTGGATATCAAGGACCTGCAGTCTCTGGTGCCCAGTCTGCGCGTGACGCAATTGCAGGGCTCTGCTCAAACAAATTTCATTATCCGGGGCTTTGGCAATGGTGCGAAT
>CBFHHJ010000132.1:0-4613 GCA_965655505.1 Luminiphilus sp. | reverse complement strand
TACGGTCGTTCCCATAGTACTTCACGGCGATGCTGCATTTGCGGGTCAGGGCGTCGTAATGGAAACGCTGCAGATGTCGCAGACCCGTGCTTACAAAACTGGCGGCACGCTGCACATCGTGATCAATAACCAGGTTGGATTCACGACCAATCGACGCGACGACGCCCGCTCCACAGAGTATTGCACCGATGTCGCGAAAATGGTGCAAGCGCCGATTTTTCACGTCAACGCCGATGATCCGGAGGCGGTGGTTTTTGTCACCCAGCTCGCGGTTGATTTCCGAAATACCTTTAAGTGCGACGTCGTAGTCGATTTGGTGTGTTACCGACGACGAGGCCACAACGAGGCGGACGAGCCCTCGGTGACCCAACCGCTCATGTACAAGAAGATTAAGAGCCATCCCTCAACCCGGGACTTGTACGCTAATCGCCTTATCAGCGAGGGTATTCTCTCTGAGCAGGAAGACGAGATGCTAGTCGAGGGTTACCGTGAATCACTTGATCGCGGCGAGCCCTTGGTGAGTTCGTTGGTCATGCAGCCCAACTCAGGGTTGTTTGTTGATTGGTCTCCTTACCTGGGACACAGTTGGACCACCGATTGCGACACCACTGTACCCATGGCGAAGCTGAAGTCTCTGGCGGAAGCTGCCAACAGGACACACGAGGGACTAACCGTTCAGCGTCAGGTTAATAAAATCCTCGAAGACCGTCGCAAAATGGGTGCCGGCGCGCTCGAAATAAACTGGGGTTTTGCCGAGACCATGGCCTACGCAACCTTGCTTGATGCAGGCTACCCGGTTCGTATGACTGGGCAGGATATTGGCCGAGGCACGTTCTCGCACCGGCACGTCGTGCTGCACAATCAAAAAGTTGAAGAAGCCTATGTGCCCCTGGAACACCTGAGTGAAGATCAGGCCCCATTCCGGATATTTGATTCGCTGCTTTCCGAAGAGGCCGTACTGGCGTTCGAGTACGGCTATGCGACCACCGCGCCCGAAGGGCTGGTGATTTGGGAGGCGCAATTTGGCGACTTCGCAAACGGCGCCCAGGTGGTAATCGATCAGTTTATTACCAGTGGTGAACACAAATGGGCGCGACTGTGTGGCCTCACCATGCTGTTGCCCCACGGCTATGAAGGGCAGGGTCCGGAGCACTCATCAGCGCGTCTCGAGCGCTACCTCCAGCTGTGTGCTGAGCACAATATTCAAGTTTGCATTCCAACCACTCCGGCGCAAGTGTTCCATATGCTTAGACGGCAGGCGATTCGGCCGCTTCGCAAGCCCCTAGTAGTGATGTCCCCCAAAAGCCTGTTGCGCCATAAAGAGGCGACATCGACGCTTGAAGACTTAGCCGACGGTCATTTCCACACGGTGCTAGACGAGACCGATGATCTCGATCCATTGAAAGTCAAGCGCGTCATTATGTGCTCGGGCAAGGTCTTTTACGATCTGCGAGCAGCCCGACGCGAGCGGGGCATCGAGGATATTGCTTTGATTCGTCTTGAGCAGATCTATCCATTCCCCGAGGATGATTTGGCCGAGGTCATCAGCCGCTATCCCAATATTGAAGACTCTATTTGGTGTCAGGAAGAGCCCATGAACCAAGGAGCATGGTATGCAAGTCAGCATCACATGCGTCGGGTTATTCAGCGACACAAAGTCGATGTGTATCTCCGCTACGCGGGTCGCGAGGCGTCGGCCTCGGTCTCAGCGGGCTACACAGCACTGCACTTGCGAGAGCAGGAACAGTTTATCAACGAAGCCCTCGGACCTATGCCCTGGGGTAACTGAAGTCAGCCAACGGTAGGAAAGGAATCATGGCCATAGAGATCAAAGCACCGGCATTTCCCGAATCGGTTGCAGACGGTGAAGTCGCAACTTGGCACAAGTCTGAGGGAGACACTGTTCAACGTGACGAACTGTTGGTTGAAATTGAAACCGATAAAGTTGTTATGGAAGTGGTGGCACCCGAATCGGGCACGCTGGTGAAGATTGCTGCTGCAGAAGGCGAGACGATTCTCAGCGAAGCATTGCTTGCGGTATTGGAGCCTGGTGCTGTGAGCGCCGCGCCAGCAAAGACCGAGCAAGCTGCTGATACGGCGGCCGAGTCTGAAGACGCTGGCGACGATTCGCCGATGGGGCCTGCAGTGAGACAGTTACTGGAGCAGCACAAACTGGACCCCGCCCAAATTAGTGGCTCGGGTAAAGGTGGGCGCATAACCAAAGAAGACGTACTCGCGTTCATTGAAAGTAAGCCTACGGCGACTGCGTCGGCACCGACTGCTGCGCCGGCGGCGGTAGAAGCACCTGCTCCCTCGGGCGAGCGGGTCGAGAAGCGCGTTCCGATGACGCGTATGCGAGCACGCATTGCCGAGCGCTTGCTTGATGCCAGCCAGCAGACAGCGATGCTGACAACATTTAACGAAGTCAACATGGCGCCGTTAATGAAGCTTCGCAAACAGTATAAAGAGCAGTTTGAGAAGACGCACAACGGCACGCGATTGGGCTTTATGGGCTTCTTTGTAAAGGCCTGCTGTGAAGCCCTCAAACGATTCCCCGAGGTCAACGCATCCATTGACGGAAATGACGTCGTGTATCACGGCTATCAGGATATCGGTGTTGCGGTGTCGACCAATGATGGATTGGTGGTCCCTGTGCTTCGCGATGCTGACTTTATGAGTATTGCCGATGTTGAGGCGGCCATTCGCGATCTCGGCCTAAAGGCCCGCGATAAAAAACTCACCATTGATGATATGACCGGTGGCACATTCACCGTTTCAAACGGCGGTGTGTTTGGGTCTTTGTTATCGACTCCCATTTTGAATCCGCCTCAAACGGGCATTTTGGGGATGCATACCATTCAGGAGCGACCGGTTGCGATCGACGGGCAAGTGGTCATCCAGCCGATGATGTATCTGGCACTGTCCTATGACCATCGATTGATTGATGGCAAAACCGCAGTGCAGTTCCTAGTTACGGTCAAAGGACTCATCGAAGACCCCGCGCGAATCCTTCTGCAACTTTAAGCACGCGCCCAACGGAGAGACAAGCATGTCGCAACAGTATGATGTCATTGTTATTGGCTCGGGGCCTGCAGGCTATGTCTGCGCCATTCGAGCTGCCCAACTCGGCTTGAATACCGCAGTCGTTGAAATGTGGGCGGACGAGAAGAACAAGCCGGTGTTTGGCGGTACCTGTTTGAACGTGGGGTGCATTCCATCTAAAGCGTTGCTGGATAGCTCCCATAAGTATGTTGAAGCCGCTGAACATTTTGCTGAACACGGCATTACAGTCAGCGCGCCGGGAATCGATATTCCCGCGATGATGAAGCGGAAAGAAAAAATCGTATCTCAACTCACGGGTGGAGTAGCCGGCCTGCTTAGGCACAATGGGGTTGATGTCATCCAGGGCCGCGGTGTGCTGCACGGAAATCACAAGGTCGAGGTCATCGATCTCGACGGAAACAGCAGTAGTTACGACGCAGCGAATGTTGTGCTGGCTGCGGGTTCGGAGCCGATTAATATCCCGCCAGCCCCGGTTGATAACGAATACATTGTTGATTCGACAGGCGCTTTGGAGTTTTCTGAAGTACCAGGGCGACTTGGTGTGATCGGTGCGGGCGTGATCGGTCTTGAACTCGGTAGCGTTTGGGGACGATTAGGTTCTGAGGTGGTTCTTCTCGAGGCCCTCGATACCTTTTTGCCTGCGATGGATCAGCAGATCGCAAAGGAATCTCACAAGATCTTTAAAAAGCAGGGGCTTGAAGTGCGCATGGGTGCCCGGGTCACGGGTACCGAAGTGAAAGATGGCAAGGTACATGTCACGTACCAGTCCGGGGACGACACCCATCAAGAAGTGTTTGACCGCCTGATCGTGTCGGTTGGTCGACGTCCGCGCACCGATGCACTGCTGGGCCCAGATGCGGGCGTGACCCTTGATGAGCGTGGCTTCATTTACGTCAATGATTTCTGTGCTACCGAAGCACCCGGAGTGTGGGCCGTTGGCGACATCGTGCGCGGACCGATGCTGGCTCATAAAGGGTCAGAGGAAGGCGTAATGGTCGCCGAGCGGATACACGGCAAGCCTGTGCAACTCAATTACGAGTGCATCCCCTCAATCATTTATACCCACCCTGAGGTCGCCGCGGTCGGCAAGACCGAGCAGGAGCTTAAAGCTGAAGGGGTTGAGTACAAGGCGGGTACCTTCCCATTCACAGCAATTGGGCGGGCGCTTGCTTCAGGTGACACGGACGGAATGGTCAAGATCTTAGCGGATGCCAAGACCGATCGTATTCTCGGTGCTCACTGTGTCGGCCCGTCTGCAGCGGACTTGGTTCAACAAATGGTTATCGCGATGGAGTTTGGCTCCAGTGCTGAAGACATCCAATTAATGGTGTTCGGCCATCCGACATTGTCAGAAGCCGTACACGAGGCCGCCTTAGCGGTCGATGGACACGCCATTCACATGGCAAATCGCAAGAAGCGCTAGGCACAAGAGCGCATTGGACAAGCGCCTGAAAGCCCGGGGATTCGGCGCACCCCAGTATCGTATCGACTAACCAACAACGGGACAGGATATGAATCTTCACGAGTACCAGGGTAAGGCCCTGTTTGCT
>CBFHHJ010000131.1:0-4624 GCA_965655505.1 Luminiphilus sp. | reverse complement strand
ATTCAACTGCCGTTTTGGCGACCCCGAGACTCAGCCGATCATGCTGCGATTACAAGGCAATCTCGACGAGTTGTGTGCGGCTGCCATTAATAAAACACTGGATACCTGTGACATTGCTTGGGACGACCGACCCGCCATGGGGGTTGTGCTTGCTGCCGGCGGCTATCCAGGCGCCTATGACAAAGGCCAGGTCATCGAAGGACTCGATGCTGCGCTTGGTGAGCACGTAAAAGTCTTTCATGCGGGCACCGCCCTGCAGGACGACGCGGTGGTCACCAGTGGTGGCCGCGTGCTGTGCGTCACCGCCCTCGGGGAAGGCCCCGGTGATATCAAAGGCGCCCAAAAGGCGGCCTACGAAGCAGTGCAGGCCATTCAATGGCCGGGCATGATCTATCGACGGGATATTGGCTGGCGAGCTATCGACCGCTAAAATTAGTGCTACTGGAAACTGACTAGGTCACTGGCGACAAAACCGGAGGACGTGATGACATCACGAGAGCTGACACCCATCGACCGATTGCTGGTTGAGGCCGATTCGGTTTTGCGCACTTTGTCCCGCCGCGGTGCGTCAGCCGAGCGGCCCTCTCCCGCTGTCGGACACAGCGAGGCGCGCCTCTCAGACAAGGAGCGACGTCATGCAGCGGGGCTCATGCGCGTCAATCACACTGGTGAAGTGTGCGCCCAAGCTCTTTATCAAGGTCAGGCAATGACCGCACGCACTGCGGGCACCCGCGAGGAAATGGAGCAGGCGGCTCAGGAAGAAATCGATCATCTGGTGTGGTGTGAAGAGCGCCTCGATGAGCTTGGCGCGCGCCCGAGTGCCCTGAACCCGCTGTTTTATGGCGTATCTCTTGCGATGGGTGCTGCGGCTGGGGCTATCAGCGATAAAGTCAGCCTTGGCTTCGTCCATGCCACCGAAGAGCGCGTTGCCGGGCATTTGCGTGACCATCTAAAGTCACTGCCGAGTGACGACCGCAAATCTCAGTTGATCCTGCAGCAAATGCTCGAGGACGAAGAGCGCCACGGGGAAAACGCGCTGAAGGCCGGTGGGACCGAGTTCCCCCGCCCGGTCAAAGATGCCATGACGCGCATGGCCAAACTGATGACCGAGACCACATATTGGGTGTGAGCCTTGGTGCAGGTCTCGCGAGGGGTATCGTGAAGTAATCGCTGAGGCTACTTAAGCAGGAACCGACGCCTCTTCAACCGCATAGCTGTGCTTAACCGCCACACCGGCAGCGCTAAACATGATCGACGCCGAGCAGTATTTCTCTGCAGAAAGTTCGACGGCGCGCTTTACCTGAGATTCTTTTAAATTATGACCTGTCACCACAAAATGCAGCGTCATGGTCTCAAACACAGCGGGTACCGCATCCGCCCGCTCCGCCTGTAGCTCCACTCGACAATCAGTGACCTGCTGACGGGCTTTCTTCAGCATGGCGATGACATCGTAAATGGCGCAGCCGCCCGTACCGAGCAATAGCATTTCCATGGGCCGCAAGGACTGATTGCGCCCGCCGAGATCCTCAGGGCCGTCCATCACCACACTGTGACCACTGCCTGATTCGCCAATGAACATGGCGCCATCCAACCACTTTACTGTTCCTCGCATCGCGCTACTCCCGTCGACGTGTTATTTCGGGCAGAGAGACTAGCACAAAGGTTCTCCACGCCACGGCTTAGATTGCGCTATCCTCATAGGAACCGAGCTAACCAGTTTTTGGAAGGGCTACACCATGAAACCACAGGTCACCCGACGCATCCCGGAAGCCGATAAGTTCTTAAGCTACTGCCAAGTCGATCAATTCAAACCGCGGGCAGCAATCTTCCGTCAGGGAGATCCCAGCGACTGCCTGTACTTAGTGTTAGAGGGCTCCGTATCCGTTGTCGTGGATGATGAGCAAGACCCCGACCAAGAGATGGTGGTTGCCTACCTCAACCCGGGCGACTTCGTGGGCGAAATGGGCCTTTTTGGCGAGGAGATCCGAACTGCGAACCTGGTCGCGCGCACCGACTGCGAGCTGGCTCGGATCGGATACGACCGGTTTCACCAGGTTAGGGGCATGTTCCCCGACGTGCTCTACGCCCTGACGACCCAAATTGGTCGGCGACTGCGAGCAACTACCCGCAGGCTCACTGATCTCGCCTTTGTTGATGTGGCAGGGCGGGTAGCTCAGACACTCATCGACCTCACCCACGAACCCGACGCCATGACCCACCCAGACGGCATGCAAATTCGCGTCACACGGCAGGAACTTGGCAAGATTGTCGGTTGCTCGCGGGAAATGGCTGGACGAGTGCTCAAAACCCTCGAAGAAGATGGGTTGGTTGAGGTCTCGGGCAAAACCATTGTGGTCTTGCGGGATCCGAAAGATTTAACTGGCGACGCCGAGGAAGCAGGGACCGACGACGAGTAGTTCAGCTCGCGGTCACCGAGAACCAGCCCAACCGCTGCAGATCAGAAGAACATTGATTTCAATTGGGCGCCCGGATCTTCCGCGCGCATAAACGCCTCTCCCACAAGAAAGGTATGCACGTTGCTGGCGCGCATACGCGCCACATCGGCGGTGCTGTGAATACCGCTCTCGGTCACGACCTGAATGCCCTCGGGAATGTCGTTGAGCAGGCCGGTCGTCGTCCCGAGGTCCGTATCAAAGGTGTGCAGGTCACGGTTGTTGATACCGATCAACTCGGGGGACAAGGCCAAAGCGGTTTCCAGCTCTGCCTTGTCATGGACCTCGATCAAGGCATCGACGCCGACCTCTCGGGCGCAGTCATACAAATCTTTCAGGTGACTCGGCTCGAGGCAGGCCACGATTAACAGAATCGCATCGGCACCCAAGCTGCGTGCCTCCCAGATTTGATAGGGATCGATCGTGAAGTCCTTGCGCAGCACCGGTAGATCACAAGCGGCGCGCGCGGCCTGTAGGTAAGCATCGGCACCTTGGAAGAAATCGCGATCGGTGAGCACTGATAGGCAAGTCGCGCCACCTGCGGCATAACTTTGAGCAATCTCGGCGGGTGCGAAATGTTCCCGAATAACACCCTTACTGGGACTCGCCTTCTTTACCTCAGCGATGATTGCCGGCTCGCCCACGGCGACTTGTCGGCCGAGTGCCGCCGTAAAGCCCCGCACCGGATCGGCGTCTGCGGCCGCTGACATGACGTCAGATAATGATTTCGCGGCGGCGCACTCAGCAACCTCTTCGACTTTGCGCTCAATAATACGTTTGAGCACCGTGGGCGCGTTGAGCTTGCCCGATAATGATATTGGGCTCACAAGCCACCTGCCTTGAGTCCGTTCGTGAACGCAGCGAATCCGTCGACTTTGTCGATGGCCTGCCCCGAGGCAATGACGTCATCGGCAAGGGTAATACCATCGCGCAGGGACCCGGTCACCCCCGCCGTGTAAATGGCAGCCCCAGCGTTGAGCGCAATGATCGAACGGGCCTTATCGGCCGCTTCCCCCGATTTATTGCTCAGCGCTGCGCGAATCAAATCTGCCGATTCCTGCGCCGTATTCACCGTCAAACCCGTCAGCGAATCATGCCCATGACCGTAGTCGGCAGGGTTGATCTGGAACCGAGCCACATTGCCGTCTTGCATCTCCCATACCCGCGTCGGCGCGGCGATCGAGATCTCATCGAGGCCGTCATCGCTGTGGACAACCAGCGCGTGGCGGCTGCCGAGCTTACTCAAGGCCTCAGCGATGGGCTGACACAGCTCAGCATCGAAGACGCCCAGGACCTGGCGTTCCACGTGAGCCGGGTTAGTGAGTGGCCCCAGAATATTAAACAGGGTGCGCATCCCCAAAGATTTGCGGGGCCCGATCGCATGCTTCATAGCACCGTGATGGGCGGGCGCAAACATGAAACCCAGACCGACCTCATCAATACAACGGGCAATCTGCTCGGGTGACAAATCGAGGGGGACCCCCAAGGTTTCCAGCACATCGGAGCTACCGCTTGAGCTCGAGACCGAGCGATTGCCATGCTTAGCCACCCGACCACCGGCTGCGGCTACAACAAAGGTCGCCGCAGTCGACACGTTGAACAGGTTTGCACCGTCACCGCCGGTGCCGACCAGATCGACAAGATTGGTCTGATCCACCGATACCCGGGTGGCCAGACTGCGCATCACTTCCGCCGCGCCGGTAATCTCTTCGATGGTCTCTCCGCGGATCCGCAGGGCAATTAACAGCGCCCCGATCTGGGCATCGTCCGCCTCCCCTGCCATGACGGTGGTCATGACATCGCGCATTTCATCCCGCGACAGGGACTCTCCGTCGACCAGTTTTTGTAGTGCCTGTTGGATTTCCATATGAGCTAGAACCTGTGGTCAGCTTAATTATTAGCGATTCAAAAAATTCCGCAGCAGGTCATGGCCGTGCTTGGACAAGATGGATTCGGGATGAAACTGCACCCCCTCCACATCCAGGGTCTTGTGACGGAGCCCCATAATGGCCTCGCGCTCACCGGCTGCGGTGTTCGTCCACGCGGTTACTTCGAGGCAATCGGGCAAGGTATCGGGGTCAACAACAAGGCTGTGATAGCGGGTCGCCACGAAGGGGTTGGATAAACCTGCGAAAACGCCCTCACCCGTGTGATGAATCTCGCTGGTCTTG
>CBFHHJ010000130.1:2008-4634 GCA_965655505.1 Luminiphilus sp. | reverse complement strand
CTTCTGACGATCCATTGGCGGCTTCAGTCCTGCACGTGACACGCGGCAGCAAGATCAATGCTGTGGGCACGATGAACGCACCGATTGTCTTCAAGGGCGCTGACGACAGTGCTATCGCACCCGGCGAGTGGGGCGGCATTCAGATTTCTGGATTCGCACCGCACAACGCTTGCGAAGGCACGCCTTGTAACGTTGATGGCGAGGGCGAAGCGGGCTTCATTGGTGGTGATGACGCCACTGACGACAGCGGCGTGATGAAGTACGTCGTACTCCAGGAGAACGGTGTTGCCATTAACTCTGACGGTGATGAAATCAACGGCTTGAGCTTGAATGCAGTGGGCTCTGGTACTGAGTTTGATTACATCCAGATCTACACCACGTCTGATGATGGTGTTGAGTTCTACGGCGGTACTGCCAACATGAAGCACTTGGTTGTTGTTGACGCGCTTGACGATTCAATCGACTGGGATGAGGGCTATCAAGGCAACATCCAGTACGCGTTGGTTGTTCAGAGCGGAAGCGGTTCGGGTGAAGCATTTGAGATGGACACCGAGGGTACCCTCGAGTGGCTCTCTAAGCCGACTGTTGTAAACGTCACTATCGTGGCTGACAAGCAGGCGGATGACTCACCCTTCATCATGCGCTTTAAAGATAGCTCAGGTGGTTTCTTCCACAACGTGGTTGCCACTGTTGCTACTGATGCTACTGGTACCTTCGATACCTGTGCTCAGATTGAAGACGGCGCTGAAGCCAACATCAACACCGCACTGGTCTTCAACAACTGGGTCCAGGACTGTGCGAACGATGGCACGGGCGGTACGCTTTCTAACGAAGAGTCTGTAGGTAACAGCTCAGTGGTCGTTGAAGCCGCAGCATTGGATAGCATTCTTGCTTCTCAAGCTGCCGCAGCATCGGGTCTCGAGCCCATCGATTGGGATGCGATTGCCAATGGCTTCGCGGTTCCAAGCACTGCAGGCGGCGATCCACAGGACTTTGACGCAAGCTTCTTTGATGCGACCACGTTCAGTGGTGCTGTCAACCCTGACGGCTCAGACCCCTGGTGGGCTGGTTGGACTGAAGGCCTCTAAAGCCAACAGTCAATTGAACAAAAAAAGCGGCCTTCGGGCCGCTTTTTTTTGATCCAAATGATCCGATGAAAATTCAGGGTCGTAAATGTTACATGTTAGGCGTTGCTTGAGCACTCATGCAGGTCGAAAAGCGTTGTACCAAACCATCTTCCCCCAGATGGTTATTCTTCCCCGGCCCATTGGGCCGGGGTTTTTTATGCCTGCTCGATTCTTGGTCAGTGCTGCGACTGGCGGCGATGTGTGTCGTGTTTACCGTTCTGGCTGGCTGTTCGTCCGCTAAGATTAGTGATTACGCGGGCCGGTCACCTGCCTTCGACCCAGAGTCGTTTTTTAATGGCTTTTTGACCGCTCACGGTGTTGTTAAAGACTACTCCGGTAAAGTAATCCGCTACTTCAATGCCGATATCACGGCGTGCTGGGACGATGGCGTTGGTACGTTGGATGAAGACTTCGTCTTTGATGATGGCGAGCTTCAAAAGCGGGTTTGGACCCTCACGCCCAATGGTGACGGTGGCTATCGGGCGACTGCCGGTGACGTCGTAGGCGAGGGTGTTGCTAGCTGGGCTGGCAATGCGATGTTCCTGAAGTATGTGCTTCGCGTTCCTCTCGATGACGATTCCATTGATTTGACCATCGATGATCGTATGTATCGCGTCAGTGACAACGTTGTGATCAACGAGTCCGCCATGAGCAAATTCGGCGTCGGCGTCGGGGACATTTTGCTGACAATTGTCCGCCACCCTGATGCAGAGGTGGCATGCAAGCAAAGCTGACCGCTCGCGCGCTGGGCTTCGCAGGATTACTCCCTTTCTATGGGTTTCTGGCGGGCTATCTGTTCCTTGAGGATTACCCTCGATCGCTATCGGTTCAGGGCTTTGTTATCTACTCTTTGGCTATCCTGAGCTTCTTGTCGGGCGCTGTGTGGGGCTACGCCCGGGAGCGCCCCCCAGAGGATCAACGTCTGAGATTGCTGGTCAGCAACGGCGTAGTCATTTTCGCCGTGGCGTCACTGCTCACGGCGCAGACAATGCTTGCAAGCGTGTTGTTAACCTTGGGTTATTTGGCGTTACTGTGGTACGAGCGAAACGTTGATGGAACTCAGGGATGGTATGCGACTATGCGCTTACAGCTTACTGTAGGCGTTGTGATTGCCCATATTGCCTATGCTGCCTTACACGTGATTGACGCATGATTTTGATCGCCGCCACCTTCGACGTTCAGAAAGTTCATTCAGGTCAATCGCCGGCCGATATCCGTGCAGGTTTCGCACAGCAGGAGAGCCCATGATTCCAGAACAAAGGAAGCCAGAACAAATGAAGCCAGAACAAATTATTCTGCATCATTACGACGCCAGTCCTTATGCTGAAAAGATCCGCCTGATGTTCGGCAGGGCAGCGATGCCCTGGTACTCGGTGTTATCGCCATCGGTTCCCCCACGACCCAACCTCGATCCGCTTGTTGGCGGATACCGACGTATTCCGGTGGCTCAGGTGGGGGCAGACCTCTTTTGTGATACGGCGCTGATCGCTGATGAAGTT
>CBFHHJ010000130.1:0-1909 GCA_965655505.1 Luminiphilus sp. | reverse complement strand
GCTTGTATTGCCGCAGTGTCGGATTTTTCGGCCGCGTCGGTGCCCGAAGGTGTTCAGGCGCTTGTAGCCCTTGCCGAGGGCGATGTATTTTTTGCCGCTATTGGTGCGGTGTCGCCACTGCGACTGCTGCCGCGTTTGCTGGGGATGATGGGTCCCTTAGGGTTGGTCCGATTTGTTAAAGATCGTCAGGGTATGGTGAAGGGCGGTACGGTACGTCCCCCGCAGGGTAGTGCCGCCGTCGCGGTACTTACCGACTTCCTAACCCAGCTTGATGCCACGTTGAGTACTTGCGAGTGGTTGCAGGGCAGTGAACCCGGCTACGCGGATTTTGCGGCGTATCACCCGCTTTGGCTAAACGCTGTGGCCAGTGGTAAGGGTGTCGATAGTCGTTACCCACACGTTACAGACTGGTATCAGCGCGTAAGCCAGTTGGGCCAGGGGCCACGGGAGGAGCTTGCGCCCGCTGACTGCTTCGCGATCGCGCGAGACGCGGTTCCTCGCGCGGTGCCCGACTCTGACGACGCTACGATTGGTCTTGGCACCGTGGTGTCAGTAGCTCCCGGCGATTATGGCCGCGATCCGGTATCCGGCACACTGGTAGCACTGACTGCGAATCGGATTGTCGTCGCGCGGGAAACCGCTATCGCTGGCACTGTACATGTGCACTTTCCCCGACAGGGTTATCAGGTAACGCCACAATGAGTGAATCAATAGGCACGGGCTTTGCGTTGATCACGGGTGCTTCCGCGGGACTTGGCGCTGAATTTGCCCGACAGTTAGCCGCGAAAAGTAAAGACCTGATTCTGGTCGCTCGGCGCCGTGAAAAACTTGAGGCGTTGGCCGCTACGTTGGTGGCTGCTCACGGAATTCGCATTGAGATACTGGTTGCGGATCTCAGCGAGCCCGGCGCACCCAAGGCACTCGCTGATGCCTGCGATTCCCAAAATCTGGTCGTCGATTATCTGGTCAATAACGCAGGCATAGCCGGGCCTGATTTGGTCAAGGATCGAGACTGGGGCGAGCAGCAAGCGTTTTTTCAGCTGATGATGACGTCGGTTGCAGAGATGTGTCACCGCTTTATGCCCGCCATGATCGCGGCGGGGCAAGGCCGAGTTATTAATATTGCATCGGTTGCGGGGAGGATTCCGCGCTCAGGGGGTTGTAATTACGGACCCAGTAAAACCTATCTAATCGCGCTATCCGAAGAGCTGAATTTGACCTATGCGAGGATTGGCGTTCATGTCTGCGCGCTCTGCCCGGGCTTCACCCATACGGACTTCCATGAGAGCGCTGGACTGAGCGACATGAAGGCGGGTATGCCCAAGTGGCTTTGGTACAACGCCGATGGTGTGGTCTGTGATGGTATCGATGGGGTTGATGCGGGCAAACCGGTGGTGATCTCAGGGCGTTTGTATCGTTGGATTGACCCGTTGCTGCAGTCGGTTTTCACCCGACGCTTTTTTCGGATCAAGGCACGCCCCGACTGAGTTGATCCTGCTGTTCATTAAGCCATTCTCGGGGGGTCTTACCGAGGCACTCTCGGAAAGAGCGCCGGAAGTTGGCGGCGTTGTTGTATCCGAGTTCGAAGGCGATAGCCTCTGCGCTGGCGCCCTCGAGCAGCATTCGCCTGGACCAGTTGTGAGTGGCATCTAACTTGAGTTGACGGAAGGAATTGCCCTCGTCGTGGAGACGGCGGTTGAGAGTTCGCTGGGAAACATGCAGCGAATCCGCGATCGCACGAATGTCCGGCAGGGGAGGCTGCGCGGCGGACAGTACCCCCCGGGTGTGCTCAGTAAAGGGCTTCTTGGCTTCACCATCGAGGGCACTCAGCTTTTCGCTGAGAAAACGCCGGGTCATTACCCACACTTCAGCGTCGGCAAAAGGCGAGAGGTTGTTCAACAGGCGGGTT
>CBFHHJ010000129.1:0-4685 GCA_965655505.1 Luminiphilus sp. | reverse complement strand
AGATAAGCGCGCACCGTGATACCGAAACGTGAGGACAACCATTTCTTGGCAATTGCCCCTGCGGCAACCCGCATGGCCGTTTCTCGCGCCGAAGACCTACCTCCACCACGATAGTCACGGACACCGTACTTTTGCTGGTAGGTGTAATCCGCATGGGCAGGACGGAACTGGTCTTTGATCTTGCCGTAGTCTTTTGAGCGCTGATCGGTGTTGCGAATGATCAAGCCTATCGGTGTGCCCGTTGTTTTTCCCTCGAACACCCCAGAGAGAATTTCAACTTCATCCCCCTCCCGCCGCTGCGTCGTGTAGCGTGATTGCCCAGGCTTTCGTCGGTCGAGATCAACCTGAAGATCCTCCGAGGACAACGGCAATCCCGGTGGGCAGCCGTCGACTATCGCACCAAGTCCGGGACCATGACTCTCACCGAAAGTGGTCACAACAAAAGATTTTCCTACCGAATTACCCGACATAAATGGCGCCTCCTGAGCTCATTATACCCGCTTAAAACCTATGCCCGGTTTGTTTACGACGTGGAATTGGCCGATAAAAGTGCCACCAACGCAGACTTTTCGAGAGCGCATACCCCATGTCCCCCCGATTCGAACTGCAGCCACACAAAACCGTGCGTGGGATAACTGGCCTCGAGAGCGCTCCAACTGTTTCCGACCTCTAAGAACAGCACCCCCTCATCGCTCAACACGTCTGCCGCCTGTCGAAGAATTTGATGCACTAAATCTAGCCCGTCATCCCCCGCTGCAAGCGCGAGCCGCGGCTCATGATGGTATTCAGGTGGAAGATCCGACATGTCTTCGGCATCAACGTAGGGCGGATTAGCCAAGATAACGTCCGCTGACCTCGGGGCCAGCGGTGAAAGCAAATCGCCCTGCACAATGGCAGCGTTTGTACACTGATGCTTTGTCAGGTTCTGCGCTGCAAGTTCAAGCGCGCTGGTATCGATATCCAGCAGCAGTACCTCGGCATCTGGATATGCCCAGGCTGCTAGCAGGCCGAGACTGCCTCCGCCGCAACAGAGATCCACTATTCGTCTGGGCGCCATACCTCGCCACCAAGGCGCAAAGCCGGTTTCGATCGCCGCCATGAGCGGTGATCGCGGCACAAGTGCCCTAGAGTCGGCTATGAACTCCAAGGGTCCAAGCCATGCTCGCCCTATGATGTACGCGACCGGTATCCGCTCGATGGTGCGCTGGTCAACATAGGTTGCTAATCGTGCCAAAGCCTCCTCGGGAATGGGTTGTTCGAGGATGTCGGTACCAGTGTCGACGGGCATTCCCGCGGCCGCCAACACCAGCGCCACCGCCTCGTCGTGGGCAGACTCGTACCCATGGCCGCACCAGACACCCGCGTCTATGAGGGCTTGCTCGGTGGCCTTGAGTCCTTCGCGAAAAGTTGTCACTTACATCCTCAGTCGGCAAATGACGCATGCTACCATTTGCAAAATTTCGGAGACTAGCTATGGAACAGCATTGGCGCGCCATCATTGAGAATGTTGGCGAAGACCCCCAGCGGGCGGGATTAAAGGACACCCCGAAACGGGCTGCCAAAGCGTTTGAGTTTCTGACTCGGGGCTATCACCAAGACCTAGACACCATCATCAATAACGCGCTGTTTCCCTCGGATTCCAGTGAAATGGTACTGGTGCAAGACATCGAGATGTATTCATTGTGCGAGCACCATCTTCTGCCGTTTGTCGGCCGCTGTCATGTCGCCTACATCCCCCAAGGACAGGTACTCGGGTTGTCTAAGGTAGCGCGGGTGGTCGACATGTTCGCTCGGAGACTTCAAATTCAGGAGCAGTTGACGGTGCAGATCGCTGAAAGCATCGCTAATGTCACCGGTGCGCTTGGGGTGGGTGTCATCGTTGAAGCGGAGCATATGTGCATGATGATGCGCGGCGTCGAGAAACAGAACTCCGTTACGAAAACGTCTTCGATGCTCGGGTCTTTTCGGGATGACGCCCGTACCCGTGATGAGTTCTTATCCCTGTTAAAAATGGGCACTCATCGCTAGCTACGGGGTTGGACTTGAGGTTGGGATTGGGGTTGGCGTCACCACATCCAAATGAAGGTATTGGCGGTCTGCGGTACGTGCCGCGCTAAAAAGCGTCACCCAGGTTCCATCCGGCATTTCGTAGGCGACGTAGCGCATGAATTCATCGCGGCCATATAAAAGCCTTTCTCCGTAGACTCTGCTGGCCCATTCGGAGGCATTGCCGCAGCTGCGCTCACTGCATTCCCAGCGTTGCGTAGCATTCGCTGAAATCAGTTTTTCGGCGTTTTCAAACATTTCTAGAACAGGTAAACCCTTTACTTGCCAGGTCGTACGCTCCATGGAACCGACTACGGGCTCGAACGCACCGAGACGCCAGATGCCGCTGATTTTCTTCATGGCGCCTAGTGGCACCAGAAACGGCTCAGCAGCCTCAGCTCGGTGGCTGTACTCGCCTGTGCTCCAGTGACCGCCAATCTCGGTTCGCAACGTTTTTGCTTCGGTGGCTAAGCCTGCTGTCGATATCAACATGGACGCCACAACGGCCAAAAAGAACCCTAGGGCCGAAATTAATGTTCGTACACTGGCATTGCTCATTGTTACGCTCACTGGCCGTTGTCGAGGAACTGGTTGATACGCTGAGCAACCAAGTTTGCAGATCCTTCCTCCATGTGTAAGTGATGGGATCCAGCGATGGTAGTGCTTTTGAAGTCCTGAACCACCGAACCTGCTTGCTCGAGCATGGCGCGTGCAATCGTTTCGTCCGCAAACAAACCGGATTCGGCCACCACCGCGAGCATCGGCGCAGTGATAGAAGCGTAAAGATCAAGCCGGTGACTTTCGTCAAACCACAACGCAGAGGCTCCAAATAGCCGTGGGTCATTGCGTAGTCGATAGCCGCCCTCACCCGACTCCAGGGCGCGATCTACAATATCAATAGCACTGGCATCGCTAAATCCATATTGCTGGCGTCGTTCGATGAATTCGTCCACAGAAGCAAAGTAACGCTCACCACGGCCGCGGTACTTCTGACGCTCACGTACGAATTTGCGCAGATTTTCCGCTGCATTGCGCTTGTCCATGAACGCAGCAAGCAAACCGTCGATCACAACGAGGTGCTGGCAGTGCTCCTGTAGAACTGACGCCAACAATATTGCGATACCAGCACCCCGGCTGTGCCCAATCAAACTCACTGACGGCGCATCGAGGCTCTCGAGGATACTGACCAACTGGGGCACATCGTCCCACAGGTTATAGGTGGCATCAGGAGCACGGTGAGAGCTCAACCCATGGCCTGACAGGTCGAGTGCGATCACTTGATGGCGATGGAGCAATGGCCCTAGCCGGTGAAATGACAAGGCGTTATCGAGCCATCCGTGCAGAGCCAGAACGACAGGCAAGCCGGGCTCGCCCCAGCTAAGCCCCGCGTAGGTGAGGCCGTCCACCTCGAACGACACCTCGCTAGGTGCAGTTCCCGGCTCAGAGGTCAAAAATAGACTCCCGAGCAGCCACTAGGGCTGCCCCGCCCCGGCTTGGCACGGTCACGTCGAGGGTAGCCCAGCCTCCTGGCAGCAGCGGCTCTACCCGATCGTCATCTAACCAGTACCAGATCAGCTGTGACACAAACGGCTGGTGTGAAACCATCAGTAAATGCGGCTCCTCCTCGTCCAGAAAGGTCTTGGGCTGGTGTATATCGGCGCTGAGCGCCAGTCCTCGGCAAACCGCGGGTTCGACACCAAGGGTAGCTCCTAGGATGTGGGCGGTCTGCGTGGTGCGAACCAGCGGGCTGTACCGACACCCTGAAACAGACGTCAGTGAGGCATCGGATAACCAAGCTCTGAACGCTTCAGCGGCCTGGCGAACCGTGCGGTCACCCCGCCCCGTCAATGCCCGGTCTTCGTCGCGCGGAGCCGAGCCGGCCTCCCCATGCCGCCAGACCGTTACCAGCATGCTTAGCTCGCGCTCATGTCAAGCAACAGTTTGTTAAGGCGGCTCACGTAACTCGCAGGATCCTCCAGCGGCGTGCCCTCAGCCAACATGGCTTGATCCATCAAGATCAGGGTTAAATCGCCAAATCGCGCCTCATCAGCTTCACTGTCCAAGCGCTGGATCAACGGATGGCTCGGGTTGATTTCCAGTGTTGGCTTGGACTCAGGCACTGCCTGGCCTGCCGCCTCAAGAATGCGCTTCATTTGAGCGCCCATGTCATACTCGCCAACAACCAAACAGGCCGGAGACTCCGTCAGGCGAACGGTAGGACGCACATCGCTGACCTGCTCTCCCAGGACGCTTTTCATCCGCTCGACCAATGACTCGCTATCTTTTTTCGCCTGTTCGAGAGCTTCTTTCTCTTCTTCGGTATCTGCGTCAAGGTCTAGACTACCGCGGGTGACATCCTTCAATTGCTTGCCATCAAACTCCATGAGATGGCTCATAAGCCATTCATCAACTCGATCTGACAGCAGCAGTACCTCTATGCCTTTTTTCCGGAACACCTCCAGGTGAGGACTGTTCTTGGCGGTTGCATGATTGTCACCGACCACGTACCAGATAGCATCCTGACCATCCTTCATCCGCTCAATATAGTCAGTGATGCCCACGGTTTGCTCGGGCGCATCGCTATGGGTGGAAGAAAAACGCAGCAGCTTGGCAATTTTCTCACGATTGGCGAAATCCTC
>CBFHHJ010000128.1:0-4726 GCA_965655505.1 Luminiphilus sp. | reverse complement strand
TGGAAGCAACGGTCATTGCCGATTGGCTGACGCTTTACGATAAGAGTCAGCCCAAGGCTCGCATCTTCCACACGGCCTATCTCGCCGCTGACGCGAATGAGGATCGCCCAATCATCTTCTGTATGAATGGCGGCCCCGGCGCCGGCTCGGTGTTTTTGCATTACGGTTGCTGCGGACCCGTCACCGTCGCGCGCACCTCGGGAGGCAAGTTCGACACCGCCGCGCGTTCACTTGAGTCCAATCCCGACAGTTGGCTGAGCTTTGCCGACCTGGTGTTTATTGATCCGGTGGGTACCGGGTTTAGCCATCTCATCGACGCAGACCCTGCGAAGACCGGTAACACTGAATCGGCGGCGTCCAAGGACGGGTCGAAAGACAATGCTCCGGATAATCCTTACTGGGCGGTGAAAGGCGATTTGGATGCCATCGGCCAGTTCATGCGCCGGTTCTTGCGCGAACATAATCTTTGGAAACGACCCCGTTATTTCGCGGGCGAGAGCTATGGCGGTTATCGTGCCGCACGGTTGACCAAATTACTGGGGCGCGAATACGGCCTCGGCATGGCAGGCCTGATTGTTATCTCGCCGATCTGGCAGTTCCGCGATGTGGCTGAATCGGATTACAGCACCAGTGCCTGGGTAAATCTGTTGCCGACTTATGGCGCTATCGCCCATCGCAATGGTTTGGGGCGTCATTTAGCGCCGGACGCGTCGATGGATGATGTCCTTGCGAGCATCGAGCAATTCGCTATCACTGATTACGCAGCAATGCTGGTCTCGGGGGATTTGATGTCCGAGCAGAGGCGGGCAGAAGTGTTGGCTATCACCGCCGATATCCTGGGACTGCCCAATAAGAAGATTACTCAAGCCCGCGGGCGCATTCCGCTTCAGGATTTTTCGCGCTGTATCCGCGAGGCCAGCGGAGAGATCACCGACCTTTATGATGGCAGCGTGTATAGCCAAGATCCGTTTCCTCATCGAAGCAACAACGATAAAGCGATCGAAGAGGCGCTGTTTAATGATCAGCACGCCTTTTTGAACGCAAGTTATCAATGGCTGATTGAAGAGCTAGGGGTGGAAACTCCATTGGAATACACGGTGTTGAGCCATGAGGCCCATAAAGCCTGGAAGAATGATGAAAAGCAGTTCGATATCTTTGAGCTTCCGCACTCTATGGATGATTTTTGCGCGGGGATGACGGCTCAGGAACATCAGCGCGCGCTGATTGTTCATGGCCGTTTCGATACCGTAACGCCGTACTTTGCCAGTCGCCGGCTACTGGCCCAAACCGCGTTAACCCCCGCTGTTCAATCCAGAATCACTGAGCGGCTTTACGATGGTGGGCACATGTTCTATTCCTGGTCCGCGATCAATAAGGCCTTTGCTGAGGACGTCGCTGGGTTTGTTGGCGTCTCGGCCGGGGAGGCCTGACCGATGTTCTGTATTAAAGCCGATATTCCAGCTGAATTGAGCATGATTGATGATGAGTGCAAGGCGATTTATCACAGCAGTGATACGGTTTGTATTTGGGTATTTGAATCCCGGGAGGCGCGTAACCGTTTTCAGGATGCGACCGCGGGCATGAATAAAGCGGACCGTGAACAGTATTATCGTGAGAACGTGCTGAATTAGC
Organism: Luminiphilus sp.; assembly: GCA_965655505.1. Taxonomy (GTDB): domain Bacteria; phylum Pseudomonadota; class Gammaproteobacteria; order Pseudomonadales; family Halieaceae; genus Luminiphilus. The sequence continues at coordinate 3,094 of CBFHHJ010000128.1, read as the reverse complement.
GGGCGGGGAGCGCCGCTGATCAGTTGCTTGCAGCAACCCGATTCTAGCTGAGGCGCTAAAAATACGAGGGTTAACAATGATTTATGAGATAGCCAAGCTTTTTATAAAAACGGGTTGTGAGACGGAGTTTGAGACGGCTGTGAGTCAGGCGATACCGCTGTTTCAGGCGGCTACCGGCTGTCAGAGTATGCAGTTGAAGCGTGTCATCGAATCCCCCTGTGAATACCAGTTACTGGTGACTTGGAACCAGCTTGAGGATCACACCGTCGGTTTTCGAGAATCTGAAAATTTTTTGCGTTGGCGCGAGTTAGTGAGTCCCTTCTTTGATGCGCCGCCAGAGGTTGTGCACGCTGAATTGGTCTTAGATGGCTTTTGATGGCCCTTGATGGCCCTTGATGGCCCTTGATGCCCCTTGATGGCATGTAATGGCGCATAGTGGATCTACGCGCCCACGTGTCTGGCGTTCCTAGGCTTTGACCTTGGGGGCTTAGGCCCCTCGCGCAGTGTGGTGTTCCCCGGTAACGAGACTGAGCCTCGATGTTCGGTTCTTAAAATCAGCGTTTTGAGACCAAAATAACGTTGAAAGGCGCCCAAGGACTGGTCTAACCACCATAAATGTCGAAATTGCTGCTTTTTGCCACACCCAGCCCTTCAGCGGAGGGCTCGAATATGGTTGAATTCGCGCACCAAAATTCAGGCACTCTCAGGCACGTGTGTTAATCACGGTCTGGGGTGTTGTTACGCCTTGCTCGTTCCTACCTGATTTGCGTGCCAAAGGTGGCCGGAAGCCTGCTAATTTGCAGACCGGTTCCTTTAGTAGGCCGATAGATATGGACGAACGGGTTCACATCCCCTACGAGATGAGTGGAGCAATGTCAGACCTATCCCTTTACAGAAATATCGGAATTTTCGCCCACGTTGATGCGGGTAAGACCACCACAACAGAGCGAATTCTTAAGCTCACCGGTAAAATCCATAAAACCGGCGAAGTACATGACGGTGCTGCCACTACCGACTTCATGGAGCAGGAACAGGAGCGGGGCATTACGATCCAGTCCGCTGCGACCACCTGTTTCTGGCGCGATCACCGCCTAAACATCATTGATACTCCCGGACACGTGGACTTCACGGTCGAGGTGTACCGTTCGTTGAAGGTACTGGACGGCGGCGTTGGTGTGTTCTGTGGTTCTGGTGGTGTTGAGCCCCAGTCAGAGACCAACTGGCGCTACGCGAACGACTCTGAGGTTGCGCGACTCATTTTCGTCAACAAGCTCGATCGTGTCGGTGCAGACTTCTACCGCGTCGTAGAGCAGGTCGAGAAAGTTCTGGGTGCAAACCCACTGGTCATGACGCTGCCGATTGGCCGTGAAGACGAGTTCACCGGTGTCGTCGACGTCCTCACCAAGAAAGCCTATGTCTGGGATGACACGGGTTTGCCTGAAAATTATGAGGTTACCGACGTACCCGCCGATATGGCTGATGATCTCGAGTCTTACCATGAGCAGTTGATTGAGGCTGCTGTTGAGATGGATGACGACCTGATGATGGCCTACATGGATGGCGAGGAGCCTTCATTGGAAGACATCAAGCGTTGTATCCGCCTCGGAACCCGTGATCTTAAGTTTTTCCCAACGTTCTGCGGTTCGGCGTTCAAAAACAAAGGCGTTCAGCTGGTGTTGGATGCGGTTGTTGATTACCTGCCGAGCCCCACTGAGGTTGATCCACAGGATCTCACCGATGAAGAGGGTAACCCCACTGGCGAGAAGGCACTGGTCAGCGTTGACGAGCCTTTGCGCGCCCTGGCGTTCAAGATCATGGATGACCGTTTCGGAGCCTTGACCTTTATCCGTGTCTACTCCGGCATGCTCAAAAAGGGCGACACCATTCTGAACTCTGCGACTGGCAAAACCGAGCGTATCGGCCGCATGGTCGAAATGCACGCGAACGATCGGAACGAGATTGATCGCGCACAAGCAGGGGATATCTTTGCCTGTGTCGGTATGAAGAATGTTCAGACTGGTCACACCCTGTGTTCGACCGACCATCCCTGCACATTGGAAGCCATGGTGTTCCCCGATCCAGTAATCTCGATTGCTGTCGCCCCTAAGGATAAGGGCGGCTCCGAGAAGATGGGTATCGCGATTGGTAAAATGATTGCTGAGGATCCATCGTTCCGCGTTGAGACCGACGAGGACTCTGGCGAAACCATCCTCAAAGGCATGGGCGAACTTCACCTCGACATCAAGATCGATATTCTGCGCCGTACCTATGGTGTTGAGTTGGAAGTCGGTCAGCCGCAGGTTGCATACCGCGAAACCATTACTCAGCCCATCGAAGACAGCTACACCCACAAGAAGCAGTCGGGTGGTTCAGGTCAGTTCGGTAAGATTGATTACCGCATCAATCCCGGTGAACCCGGCAGCGGCTTTGTATTCACCTCAACCGTTGTAGGCGGCAACGTCCCCAAAGAATTCTTCCCCGCAATCGAGAAGGGTTTTGGCGGCATGATGGCGCAAGGTACCCTTGCTGGCTTCCCTGTTCTTGATGTGGCGGTTGAGCTTTACGATGGTGGCTTCCACGCGGTGGATTCGTCGGCCATTGCCTTCGAACTCGCAGCGAAAGGCGCATTCCGTCAGAGCATGCCCAAGGCGGGTCCCCAGCTGATCGAGCCGATCATGAAGGTCGATGTGTTCACACCCGAAGATCACGTTGGTGATGTGATTGGCGACCTGAACCGTCGTCGCGGCATGATTAAGGATCAGGAACCTGGTGCAACGGGTATCCGTATCAAGGCCGACGTCCCACTGGCAGAAATGTTTGGTTACATCGGCACGCTGCGTACCATGACTTCCGGTCGCGGCCAGTTCTCGATGGAGTTCTCACACTATATGCCCTGCCCAACCAATGTTGCGGCATCGGTCATTGAAGCTGAGAAAGAGCGTCGAGCAGCGAAAGCTAAGTAAGCCAGAGCGAGACGGCAGCTTGAGAGACCCCGGTGAGTGATCACCGGGGTTTTTTTGTGCCTGCTAATTTGTAAGTCTGCGTTGTTGAAATACGGAATTAGCAATGACAGGCGACCATACAATCATCCACA
>CBFHHJ010000127.1:0-4781 GCA_965655505.1 Luminiphilus sp. | reverse complement strand
CCCAACCTATCGCCCAACCCATCGCCCAACGCGCCAACAGTACCAAGCCCTCAAGACATGATTACTCCACTGTCTCGCCTACTTAACCGCTGACTACTGACGCTATGACTCATCAAGATTTGAATGCTCGATCTCCGACAGACGATCCCACAAATTCCGCCACTCAAAACCAGGACCCGGATCGGTCTTCCGCCCAGGCGCTATGTCCGAGTGACCGACAATGGCATCAGGGGCAATCGCAGGATATTGCCGCCGTAGTCCATGGATCAATTGGGCCAACTGCGCATATTGGATGGGCTCAAAGGTACTGTCATCGCAGCCCTCGAGCTCAATGCCGATACTAAAATCGTTGCAGTTTTCACGACCTTGCCAAGCCGAGGCGCCCGCATGCCAGGCGCGCTGCTCGGTCGACACAAATTGCACCAACTCTCCATCTCGGCGAATCAGAAAATGCGAGGAAACCTCGAGATCAGCGATGGTTTCAAAATAGGGATCTATTGTCGGGTCGAGACAGTTGGTGAACAGTGCTTCAATATGGTCGCCACCAAAACAGCCTGGGGGCAAAGAAATATTGTGGATAACAATCAGTTCTATCTCACCACCCACTGGTCGCAGGTTACAATTTGGGGACGGAACGGCTCGGGCAAGCGGCAACCAGCCGTTCTCTAGGGTCCATTGATTCGTTTCGGTCATCACCGTGTAATCTTATCCCAGCTGGGTGCTTTCCCTGAAGTTTATGGCCGCTAATGAGACAACCAACGGCCTTATCATCGCCAAAGGACGCGTTAATGCTTACGCAAGAATACATTCAAACTCTCGTGAATCTGGCGCTCGAAGAAGATATCGGCAGCGGGGATATCACCGCCGGACTAGTCGCGGCGGAGGCACAGGCACACGCGCGGGTCATATCCCGAGAGTCGGGTGTGCTGTGTGGCGTGGATTTCGTCAACGCGGTGTTTGCGTCCCTCGACGCAAATCTATCAATCACTTGGCACTTTCAGGATGGCGATAGAATCAACGCCAATGACGAGCTATTCGCGGTTGTCGGCAACGCACGAGCAATTTTGACGGGTGAGCGCAGCGCCCTCAACTTTCTGCAAATGCTCTCAGGCACTGCGACCCGCTGCCAGCACTACGCCGATCAAGTTGCAGACACGGGTGTGAAGCTGCTCGATACTCGTAAAACCATACCGGCTTTTCGCATCGCGCAAAAATACGCTGTCACCTGCGGCGGCTGCTTCAATCATCGGATCGGCCTGTTTGATGCTTTCCTCATTAAAGAAAACCACATCGAAGCCTGTGGTGGCATTGTAGAAGCCATCGCCGAAGCGCGGCGACAGGCACCCGGAAAACCGGTGGAGATTGAGGTCGAATCGCTGCAAGAACTTGAAGCGGCACTGACCGCAACCGCTGATCGCATCATGCTCGACAATTTCTCGCCGTCACAAATGCGCGAGGCCGTAACCGTGGCCAGGGGTCGCGCCGAACTCGAAGCTTCGGGCAACATTACCGATGAGACGCTGCGGACTTATGCGGAGACGGGCGTAGATTTCATTTCGATCGGCGCACTGACCAAAGGCATTGAGCCCCTCGATCTCTCGATGCGGCTCGACAGCTGAAAACGCTAATGAATCGGTTCGCGACTCACTAGCACCCCATTGCGGTCTGCGTACAACCATTGACCAGGGCTGATCCAGATTTCTTTGAGGCAAAGTGCAACGTCGCGATCACCCCGGTCTAGCTTCTGCGTCTTCACCGGGATTACGCCCATTGCAAACACACCGATATCGATGTCGTCGATGACTTCCACATCGCGTACGGCACCGATAATCACGAGACCTGCCCAGCCATTGTCAGAGGCTTTGCGAGCGAGGTTGTCACCCAGCAAAGACCGATCAAGGGATCCGCGACCATCTACAAGAAGGACCTTACCGTCACCGGGCTCAGCGACCGCTTCGGCAACCTTTGAGTTATCCTCGAAGCAGGCCACGGTCGAAATCGGCCCCGCAAATTTTTCACGACAACCAAAACGCTGGAACTGATAGCGCAATACCACCGCCTTGGCGTGCTCGTCGGACAGATCGGGCGTCGTGAAGTCGGTGACATAGGTCATGGGATTACAGCCAGTCGGTGGAATACTCCGATAGCGTAGCACCTGATTCTAAAATTGCACCCGCGTGCGCCTCGCAGCGGGGCAGCATGCGCGCCCCATAAAACGCAGCGGTTGCGATTTTACGCTTCAGAAAATCATTGCTCTCATCGGAGACGAGTTTCTCCGCGGCCACCAAAGCCGAACGGGCTAACTGCCAGCCCCCAAACAAATAGCCTGTTTGCATAAGGTAATCGAACGAGCCACCCAGGGCTTCAAAACGATTGTCTTTGAGGCTCGCCAACAAAAACTGTGACGTCTGCACGTGATCTGCGAGGGCCTCCGCGAGAGCGCCACCTAACGTGACCAGCGACGTATTGTCTGAAGCCGACAGCGCGTCGCTGAGGGTGCGAATCTCTGCCTGCAGGGCTTCCATGGTGGCACCGCCATCGCGACCTAACTTACGGTTAAGCAAATCTGCCGCCTGAATGCCATTAGTGCCCTCGTAGATCGACGTGATGCGCACATCACGGAAAAACTGCGCGGCACCGGTTTCTTCGACGTAGCCCATCCCGCCATGCACTTGGACACCAATAGACGTTACTTCTTGCCCGACCTCGGTACACCAACCTTTGATGACCGGAATCATCAGGTCGATTCGTCGCTGTTGCTCGGTGCGACCCTCCTCCGGCCCGTAATGGGCAAGATCCATTGTTACCGCTTCAGAGAACGCCATCGCGCGCATCGCTTCGATAAGCGAGCGCATTACCATCAGCATTCGCTTCACATCCGCGTGCTCGATAATAGGAACGCCACCCTGCACCCGCTCGCGAGCGTAGGCGACAGCTTTTTGATAAGCGCCCTCAGACGCACCGATCCCTTGCAGACCGACTTTGAGCCTCGCCTCGTTCATCATGGTAAACATGCAGGCCAGCCCGTTATTTTCCTCGCCCACTAGGTAGCCGATGGCGCCGCCGTTATCGCCATAGGCCATGACACAGGTTGGAGAGCCATGAATGCCCAGCTTGTGCTCGGTCGATACCGGATACACGTCGTTGCGCTCACCCAGACTACCGTCCTCATTGACCATAAACTTGGGCACTAAAAACAGTGAGATGCCCTTGCTGCCTTCAGGGGCGTCGGGCAAACGCGCCAAAACAAGATGGATGATGTTGTCTGTCGCATCGTGATCCCCCCAGGTGATATAAATTTTCTGTCCGAAAATCTTGTAGTGATCCCCATGACGTTCAGCACGAGATTTCATAACACCCAAATCAGAACCGGCACCGGACTCGGTGAGGTTCATGGTTCCTGCCCACTCTCCCGAGTTAATTTTCTCAAGATAGATGGCTTTTAATGCGTCATCGGCGTGGGCATGAATCGCAAGCGCAGCGCCCGAACTGAGAAAGGGCTCAAGGGCAAAGGCCATATCAGCGCCGTTCCAGACCTCGCAAGAAGCCGTGCCATAGAGCTCTGGCAACCCCTGACCACCGGCCTCAGCGTCAGCCGAAATACCGACCCAGCCGCCAGCACCTAACTGACGGATCGCGTCACCGTAACCGGGCGAAATCGTGACTTTGCCATCGGCGCAGCTCGCGGGGTGCATGTCGCCAACCCGGCGCAATGGCGAAAGCACATCGGCACCAAATTTTCCGGCTTCGTCAAGCAACGCGGTAGTGAGGTCGGAGCCGACGCCCAGATCCGCGAAACGTGGCAACTGACCCAGGGTGTTCTCTGCATCAAGAACGTCGTCAATTAGGAACTGCATATCTTCTAGGGGGGCGCGGTACATGATGTTTCCTCCTCTGATGTTCTTCGGGCTTGTTCGTAGGGCTTGTTGTTAGTGCTTGTTCCTGGGCTTGTTTTGCTGCCTGTCGTCGTACGTTTTCGTTTCGCTAATTCTTGTGCGCGTGCACACGGGCCGTCGTCTTGGCTGAAATCGTGATTTGCGCTTCTTAATGCTCATTATAAAACTTGCGCGTCAGCACTGCGACTAAAGGCGAATACCGACGCGGGAGGCGCGAAGTATAATTCACCGGTATGATACTGGTCGAGAAACGCATTTCCCGAGGAAATACGCAATGAAGAACCTCAATCGCATTGACCTCAACTTACTGGTCTATCTTGACGTACTTCTACGCGAGTGCAATGTCACTCAGGCGGCAAACCAGCTGGGTTTATCGCAGCCCGCGATGAGCAATGGTTTACGGCGGCTCCGAGATCTCTTCAATGACCCGCTGTTGGTGCGCACGTCAGACGGTATGACCCCCACTGCACGGGCCATCGAGCTTGAACCCCTAGTGCGAGACATTCTCTCTGGCGTGGATCGGGCAATTCAGCCGACAACCGATTTTGATCCGAGTGACGCCAATCAGGTGGTGCGTGTCATGGCTAGTGACTATGCGGAATCCACGCTATTTCCTGCGGTATTACAGCAGCTTCGCGAACTTGCGCCCGGCCTAACGCTGGATATCATGACCCCGTCGGATGTGAGCTTTCTCGATGTTGAACGAGGCAAAGTTGACCTGGTCATCAACCGCTTTGACCAAATGCCCCAGTCTTTTCACCAGATCACCCTGTGGCATGACACATTTTCCTGCCTGTTGAGCCCCGAAAACCCGATCCTCGAGAACTTCGATTTAGATGCCTACCTCAGTGCAAACCATATCTGGGTAAGTAAAACCGGCATGGG
>CBFHHJ010000126.1:0-4796 GCA_965655505.1 Luminiphilus sp. | reverse complement strand
GAAGCTCTCGGGCACCTTAGGCCGTCATGCCAACGATCATATGGTGTCGTTCTACATGCGAAGCCCCACCGGATTCGATGTGGAATTTGGTGCCGAAGGACGAACAGTCGAGGACTGGGAGAGCTATCAAGTGTTTGAGAGCACGGTCCCCAGTTTTTGGGGGCACGACTTCAGCGTAGGTCAATCGGACTAGTCGAGATCTGCAGTAGTTCATACGGGGTATGCCAGTTAAGCCGACTCCTGCAAGCATGAGTCACATAGCTTGGATCAGCCGAAATTGCAGTAAAAGACTGAAGTTAAGGCAGACAAATTGGAAAACGTTCAGAGATAGTTCAGAAACAGCGCAGCGCAAGGCCAAAAAGACCGAAAACCGGCTTCGCTGACAAACCAGAGCAAAATAGGATAACAGCCATGAGCAGCCATCAGCCCCTAGTAACCGATCAGATCATTGCCCTGATTGAAAGCAAATCCGATGAACAGCGTGCCAATCGACAAATGAGTGTCGAGGTGGTGGAAGCGCTCAAGGAATGTGGTTTTTACAAAATGATGCTGCCCAAGAAATGGGGCGGACTTGAGATGAAGCCTCAGGAATTTTTTGCTGAGCAAATCCGAATTGCGGAAGCTGACATGAGCACGGCGTGGGCGAGCGGCATCATCGGTGTGCACGCTTTCCAGATTGCCCTCATGTCCGAGGAAGCACAGCAAGAAGTTTACGGTGATGGGCCTAACGCACTGGTCAGCAGTTCCTACAATCCTGTCGGCGCAAAAGCGGAGTCCTGCGAAGGCGGATTCATGTTGAGCGGTCGCTGGGGTTGGAGTTCGGGGTCGGAACACTGCACTTGGGCGCTGCTAGGAGGTGTTATTCCCGGCGACGGCTATCGAACCTTCCTGATCCCCCGTAGCCAGTACATCATCGAAGACACCTGGAATGTTATGGGACTTCAGGGAACAGGCTCTAATGATGTCGTCATTGAGTCGCCGATTTTTGTCCCCGAGCATCGCACTCACAAGCAGATGGATGGCTTTAACTGCGTGCACGATCAAGAGAATCCCATGTATGACCTATCGTGGGCGCAAACCTTCGTCCGCGTGGTCAACAGTGCAGCCATCGGCGCCTTGAAAAAAGCCCTGCGACTCTTTATTGAGACTCGAACCGGTGCGGCAACAACCGACATCACCAAGTTAGCCGGTGACGTAGAAACACAAGAGCGGATCGCTCGCGTTATGAATACGGTTGGCGAGCTTGAGGCGGTTATGTTCCACAACTTCAATAAGATGGAGTCTGCCGACTGGAAGCCAACGCTCGAAGAGCGAATTATGTATCGCTATCAGGCATCGCTGGTTATCGAAAAAGCGATCGAGGCGATTGATACCCTGTTTAACGTCGCTGGTGGTCGCTCGGTATTCAATGGGCATCCACTGCAAAACCTTTGGCATGACATCCATATTGCCCGCTGTCACGTTGCAAACAATCCAACAGCCTTCGCGCGCAATCTCGGCAGCGTCGCACTGGGCATGGAGAACAAGGACGTGTTTGTCTGATGGCGATCCACACGGCACCGTCATGTTTCGTTGAACTCGCTCAGGAGCGGCGTATTCACTATAGCGACCACCCCGCCGAGGGTGAGGTACGTGGCACCCTGGTGTTTATCCACGGTAGTGGACCGGGGGCCAGTGGCTGGAGCAACTTCAAGCACAATGTGGCCGGCTTTCAGGCTGCAGGCTTCCGCTGCGTGGTCTACGACCAGTGGGGCTATGGTGAAACTGATAAGCCCACCGATGTCGACTACACCCTCGATTTTTTCGTCTGGGGTCTAATAGGACTCATGGATGAGCTCGCCATCGACGATGCCATTCTGGTGGGCAACTCCCTCGGGGGTGCGGTGGCGTTGGGCGCAGCACTGGCACATCCAACGCGGGTGTCATCCCTAGTACTGATGGCGCCCGGGGGCATCGAAGCCCGTGAAACCTATTTTGCGATGGAAGGCATTCAGGAAATGGTGAAGTTCCCCATGGGTTCACCTGAATTCACTCGCGATGTATTAGGTAAGTTACTTGAGCTGCTGGTGTTTGATCCGACTGTCGTCGACGACGCCTTGCTGAGCGAGCGATGGCAGACCCTGCAGACTCAAAATGCTCAGGTACTGGCAAGCATGGCGATTCCCGACCTAAGCCCTCGCCTGCACGAAATCAGCTGCCCCACCATGGTGTTTTGGGGTACGGAAGATCGGTTCTGCCCCGCACAAGGGGTCTGGAAGCTGCTCAACGGCATTCCGAATACTCAAGCCCACCTCATGAACCGCTGCGGGCACTGGGTGATGACGGAGTACCCTTCACTCTTCAATGCAAGAACGATCGCGTTTCTCGAGGAGCGCGGTCAATGACACTGGATGATGGCCAAATTCAATCAATCGGCGCCGACTTGTATAGCGCGCTGCGTTCGTGTCAGCCGATCACGCCGCTCGTTAGCCAATACCCGGGGATTACTATTCAGGATGCGTATCAAATTTCTCGGGAAATGCTGCGCTTAAGAATGACCGGTGACAATGAACGTATCACCGGTAAAAAAATAGGCGTGACCTCGGCCGCGGTTCAAGAAATGCTCGGCGTGTTTCAGCCCGACTTCGGCTTTCTCACAGACGCGATGACAATTGGAAATGGGGGTGATATCGCGATCGACGGTCAGCTCATTGCACCCCGTGCCGAGGGCGAAATCGCTTTCAAATTGAAGCGCACACTGTCGGGTACCGCAATCACCGAAGTCGATGTGCTCGCGGCAACCGATTACATAACACCGTGTTTCGAAATCGTCGACTCGCGAATCGCCGATTGGAAGATAGCCATTCAAGACACCATAGCCGACAACGCTTCTTGCGGCGTTTATGTTCTCGGTGATGCCAAGCTGGATCCTCGGGCGACTGATCTCGCAGCGGTCAAAGTTGAGCTGTTCATGAACGGGCAGCCGCTAAGCGTGGGAACCGGCAGCGCGGTACAGGGCAACCCACTGACTGCGGTCGCCTGGTTGGCCAATACACTCGGCGCTTTTGGCACCGCGCTAGAGGCCGGCGAGATCATTCTCTCGGGATCTGTTGTGCCGCTGCAGCCAGTCGCCGCCGGCGACAAGCTCGAGCTCAGAATGACGGGTGACGGGATCTCCGACAGTCACGTCAGCTGTCGTTTCGTTTAAATCAGGAACACCACCATGACCAACAAACTCAAAGCGGCCATTATTGGTCCCGGCAATATTGGCACCGACTTATTAATGAAGTGTCTGCGCAGCGATTCTGTCGAGCCCCTTTGGATGGTTGGCATTGACGATTCGCCAGGAATTCAGCGAGCGCGGGACTACGGTTTAAAGACCACCACCGACGGTGTTGACGGTTTGTTAGCTGCTCTTGCAGAACACCCTGTTGATATCGCCTTTGACGCAACATCTGCCTACATTCATCAGGCAAATAGCGACAAGCTGACCGCCCACGGGGTGATGATGATTGACCTGACGCCGGCAGCGATCGGTCCCTACTGCATTCCGCCGGTCAATCTCGATTCAATTCTTGCGGATTCGAGCAGCAACAATGTGAATATGGTGACCTGTGGCGGCCAAGCGACCATCCCCATGGTTCATGCCGTCAGCCGAGTGCAAGGGGTCAGTTATGCCGAGATAGTTGCAACGGTTGCGTCCAAGTCTGTGGGCATGGGTACTCGAGATAACATTGACGAATTTACCCGCACGACATCGGCTGCCATCGCGCAAATAGGCGGCGCTGATCAAGGTAAAGCCATTATCGTGATCAACCCTGCAGAGCCGCCGCTAATTATGCGCGACACCATCCACTGCTTGACCCGCAAGACGCCAAAAGAACAGGAAATCATCGAGTCGGTAAACCGCATGGTTACCGAGGTGCAGCACTATGTCCCCGGTTATCGCTTACTGAATGCACCGGTGATTGACGGTCAGCGGGTAACTATTTCAGTGGAAGTCGAGGGTCTGGGGGACTTTCTGCCCAAATACGCGGGCAACCTCGACATCATGACAGCGGCAGCTCTGCGCACTGCAGAAATGATTGCCAAGCGCAACCAAACCTGAGGACCTGAACATGAATCTGAAAGGTCGTGACGTTCTGTTGCACGATATGACACTACGCGATGGCATGCATCCCAAACGCCATCAAATCTCACTCGAGCAAATGATTGACATCGCAACTGCCCTCGACCGAGCAGGGGTACCGTTGATTGAGGTCACCCACGGCGACGGTCTCGGAGGCGCATCGGTAAACTATGGCTTCCCGGCTGAGGACGACGAAACCTACCTGCGGGGCGTCATCGGTGCGATCGAAAATAGCAAAGTATCTGCACTACTTCTGCCTGGAATTGGCACCGTTGATCACTTGCGAATGGCCCATGATTGCGGCGTCGCTACCATTCGGGTTGCAACCCACTGTACCGAAGCCAATGTCTCTCGACAGCATATTGACCTGAGCCGAGAGCTGGGTCTCGATACCGTCGGTTTTCTGATGATGGCGCACATGATTTCTGCCGAGGCGCTGCTTGAACAGGCTCTGTTAATGGAGAGCTACGGCGCGAACTGCATTTACTGCACCGACTCGGCGGGATACATGCTGCCCGACGATGTCACCGAACGCATTGCGTTGCTCCGAGAGCATCTGCAACCCGCGACGGAAATTGGGTTTCATGGCCATCACAATATGGCCATGGGCGTCGCGAACTCTCTGGCCGCTATCGAAGCCGGCGCAAATCGAATCGACGGTTCCGCAGCGGGATTAGGTGCAGGGGCT
>CBFHHJ010000125.1:0-4882 GCA_965655505.1 Luminiphilus sp. | reverse complement strand
CGCAAGACTATCTTGGTGTCTGTCGATGAAGCCCCAGTACAAGCTGTTGTAAGGACACGCGCCCGGCCCCGTGGTCTTGTTGGGGTCAAAACGACACTGCCTGCAGTGATTTCCCTGGCGTTGAATGTACTTGCCACTCGCGGCATAAGGCTTTGAAGCCATTGCGCCCTCGTCGGCATAGAGCGCCATGCCCGCCGTGTTGGGCAACTCGACCCACTCGTAGGCGTCAACGTACACTGCCAAATACCACTCACAAACGCTCGCCACGTCCAATCCGGCAAGCAGGGCGTAGTTACCAATCACCATTAGTCGCTGAATATGGTGGGCATAGCCAAGATCAAGGGATTGCCGAAGCGCCACCTGTAAGCAACGCATATCGGTTTCACCGGTCCAGAAAAAGTCAGGTAGCGGCCGAGTTGCGTTGAAGGTGTTGCGCTCGGCGTACTCAGGCATGTAGCGCCAGTAAATGCCCCTGACGTACTCACGCCACCCCAATATCTGCCGGATGAAACCTTCAGCCGCCGCAAGCTCACATCGGCCCTCGCGCCATTCGGACTCAACCCGCCGACAAACCGCCAAAGGTTGCAGCAAACCACAATTGAGATACATGGAAATCAGACTGTGGAACACCCAAGGAGATTCTTCAGGAAGAGCATCCTGAAAGCGGCCAAAGTCTCTAAGCGCATTGCGACAAAACCAATCAAACTGCGCTTGGGCGTCTTCATGGGTTACCGCTAGGCGAAATTGCGAGAGGTCGCCGGGATTATTGGGAAACGCTGCCTCAACTTCCCCGATAACTGCACGTGTTACGGCATCGGGCTCGACGTCGACGCGATCGGGAATGTCCGCCTGATTGCGCCAACCGAGGCGGTTGTCGGCATCGTAATTCCACTTCTCCCCTGACGGACCACCGTCGTCAATCAGCAGCTGATAACGCTTGCGCATTTCCCGATAGAAATACTCCATGCGTAACTGCTTGCGGCCATCCGCCCAGCGATTGAAGTCATCAGTGCTTGCCAGGAATCGACTGTCGTCAACGATATCAACGGGCAGACCAAAACGGTCACTCCACTCGCGCATGGTCGACAAAAGACGCCATTCGCCGGGCTCACAAACCCGGACTCGCCCAAAACGTCCAGCAGCAGGGTCAACTTGCTCGCCGGACAGCCCATCAGACAGGGCCGTCAAACAGGCCGCTTCCAGACTGCTCACCCCATCAGACAGTGCAATGTATCGAACCTCGAAGCCCTGCTCAGTGAGCTGCTTCGCGAAGTGGCGCATTGCTGAAAACAGCAGCACAATCTTGTGCCGGTTGTGGGGCACGTAGTGGGCTTCTTCGGCCACCTCAGCCAGCAGCACAACGTCGACTCCCGGCCGAGCAGCTTCGATTACCGGATTGTCAAAACCCAGTTGATCCGCGAGTACTAAAACCAAATCACAATCTGTCATGGAGGTGACTACGGGCACTCTCGATACATGGACTTAAAAATCCCTGAAAGACAGCGAACACCTATCGTTTAAAAGCTGTTTTGAGGGGGACTTGTTCAGCGGCCCAAAGCACAACAAGATAGGCAACAATAACGATAAAGGCGGCATCACCATGGCATGGCTACGCACAGGTTTATTACTCATCACCATCATTGTGCTCGCAGGAACCCTCTGGTTTTTTACCTTGGGTCCCAAATGGATCGAATCTCAATCTAATCAGATTGCAGGCGATGCGGGTGAATCCCCTGACGCGGCGAGCCTAGCGCTTCACGACACGCTCTTTATTGGCGATTTACATTCGGACACAGCCCTCTGGCACCGACCCTTTGATGAGCGCGGAGAGCGCGGTCATGTGGACATTCCTCGCCTGATCGAGGGTAATTTCGCGCTGCAGATGTTCACCACCGTCACCAAATCCCCGCGCGGTCAAAACTACGATGAGAACAGCGCTGAGGCAGCTGACAACATCACGCTGCTTGGCATCGCGCAACGCTGGCCCGAGGACACACGACATTCCCTGACCGCTCGAGCGCTGTATCAGGCAGATCGCGTGCTTGCCGCCGCTGCAAAAAGCCCCGATATGATGATGGTTCGATCGCAGCAGGAACTCGCGAACTTATTGTATCGACGTGAGCAGGGCGAAACCGTTGTCGGCGCGCTCTTAGGCACCGAAGGCTCTCATGCTCTCGATGGCGACCTGGACAACATCGAAGTCCTTTACAACCGTGGATTTCGGATGATGTCGTTGCAACATTTCTTCGACAATCGCTTGGGGGGCTCGCTGCACGGTGTAAGCGGTGCCGGGTTGACCGAGTTCGGCCGCGCAGCCGTCGCTCGAATGGCGGAGCTCGACATCATGATTGATGTCTCTCATTCCAGCGAGGCGGTTGTCCGCGATGTGCTGGCACAAACTGACCAACCCCTCATCGTCAGTCACACCGGCTTCAAGGGCCATTGCGATCGCAAGCGCAACATCTCCGATGCGACGATGCAGAAAATTGCTGAAGGTGGTGGTTTGATCGGTGTCGGCTTCTGGGATGAAGCGGTGTGTGACCAGAGTGTTGCCGCAATAGTCAGCGCCCTGCGCTACGGCATCGATGCCTTTGGTGTTGATCACATCGCGCTGGGATCTGACTGGGATGGCTCAGTAGCGACCCCCATTGACGCTGCCAGCATCGCGCACCTGACCCACGGGATGCGCAAAGCCGAGTTTTCGGAGCAAGAGATTCGAGCGGTAATGGGTGGCAACATGCTGCGCTTTTTACAAGCACAGCTCCCTGCTGACAGACTAATCCTCGAGCCAGGGAAGCAATAGGTCGTGAATATTGACTCGCGCCTTTAGACGACTGGCAAGCATGAACAAGCCCACGATCTTGCGATGTACATACGCGGCATCAATGGGAGGCGCCTCCCAGAATTCTCGATAGGACGCCATGTCTTCGCCGAGAGCGGCTGCTTGCATGGGCAACACCGACTCACCAAACACATAGGGCTCATTACGTCGAATGGGATCAAGCACTATCAATGCAAGATCGAGAATGATCTCGCGGTAGCGGGAGCCCTCGGGTCCCATCGTGTAACCCGCGCGGCTAGCGGCTTCGGCCATGGCCTCGCGATCTTCCGCCAAGGTAGCTTTAAGCAGGTCTCGATAGGCATTGGTGAAGCTCGCCCGGAACCGGCGAGAGGCACCGAAGTCTAACAGGGCGACTTGGCCTGTTTCAGGGTCGTAGCGATAGTTAGCAAAGTTCGGATCAGTCTGCACCAAGCGCAGGTCAAACATCTCGACCAAAAAGAGTTCAATCAGCAGCGACATCACGCGATCGCGCTCTTCGGGATCTTCATAAAGCACCGATTCAATCGGCTCTCCGGGGACATATGTCATCCCCAACACTCGGTCAGAGGATAGTGATGGCACAACCCTCGGCAGCAGGAATCGCTCATCGTCACCCAGTGCACGCACAAAAGCGTTGAGATACCGCGCCTCTTGTTCGTAATCGGCCTCATCCCGCAGCTGCGCTTTCACTTCGGCCAGCAGAGACTTCAATTCAAACTGCTTCGGCAGCAAGCCCGACACTCTGAGTAAGGTAGCCAGATTGTCGACGTCCGAGTCGATACTTTCACGCACGCCGGGGTACTGAATCTTCAATACCGCAGGACGACCATCGCGAGTACTGATGCGGTGCACTTGCCCGATGGACGCTGCGGCAAAGGGCTTGCGTTCAAAGTCTTTCAGTTTTTGTTGGTAGTCGTCGCCATACGCTGCCACCAGCATTTCTTCCAACTGGTGATCGGGCATGGTGAAAGCAGACGATCGGAGGGTTGCCAGAATTTCCGCCAATTCTGGCGGCAGAAAATCACCGCTGTCCATCGACAGTATCTGACCCAACTTCATAGCGGCGCCGCGCATCTCAGACAATTGGCGCGTCAAGCGCGTGGCGTTGGCGGGGGTCAGCAATAAATCGCGCGCTTTCGGGCGCTTACCCGAGCCAACTTGTCGGGCACCCTCGGCAATCATGTTGGTTGCAACACCCCCGGCAAATCGTGCGAACTTGCCCAGTCGGCGCGCCCGTGATCGCGGTACTTCTTTCGACTCGTTGGTCATCAATCGCTCCGCCAGCCGGTGATGTAAGGCTCGGCAACTTCCCAGGCATTAAATTCGGCTTGAAGTACCGCAATGAATGTAAAGACGCCGGTGAGCTTGCGTGCAATCAACGCGAAGTCTCCTGAAGGAATACTGAAGTGGCGACTGGTGGCTGACCCCGCGGCTTTGCGTCCGGCACGACTCAATAATTCAGATTGCGCCCAGCAATAATCGCCTTCGGCATTCAGCAGATCAGCCGGTAACTCAGTGGGCTCTTGGAGCGGTTCGAGAAGATGGCGCACAAAGCCCCGAAAGGTATCCCGCGCGTAGTCGCTACTGTCATCTTTCAGACAGCCGAGGCGCACCAGGGCACTCAATAACAGACCGTCATCCTTGCGGTGTCCAGCAACGATTGCGTCCGCAAGTGCGCGCTGCAGATCGGGATCAAGCTCCATAACCGAGCCGAAGTCTAAGAGCGACAGCTGATCACCGGCTTCACTAATCAGGTAATTACCGAAATTCGGGTCGACCTGCATGAGTCCTAACTCAAACACTTCGAAGAAAAATAGCTGGAGCATGGTGCGTCCAAGCTGATTGCGCACATCCTGTGACAGCGCCGCCACTTCTCTCGATGCCACCCGATAGCCGTCGACAAACTCCATCGTCAGCACGCCATTGCCACACAGCCGGGGATAGTAACGGGGTACGTGCAGCCGCGTGTTCGTCCCCGGCAGCGGCTCGATGCGCTCAACAGCGCGCTTCATCCGCTGCGCCATTGCCAATTCCCGGGGGTAGTCTATTTCCGCGTGCAAT
>CBFHHJ010000124.1:0-4928 GCA_965655505.1 Luminiphilus sp. | reverse complement strand
GGTCACTTTTGAGCAACGTCACCGCCTACTTCGTACTGCTGCTGCACCCTACATTCCGGCGCGGCACGTTCATTCGCATCATCGATGCAGACAACTACATCGAAGGTTACATTGCTGACCTTACACTTTTTAACATTAAGCTCATCAGTGAAAGTCGGGAATTCATTGTCTACCCCAATAACCTCGTGCTGGGACGCCCCGCGGTGATCAACCCAAGGGACCGTCTAAACCCGGTGGGTAAGATAAATCCCGATGAGCTTCCGCGAGCCCAATCTCTCTCACAACAATCGCCCTAGGCGTGCTCGACCTTCCCTCGCCGCGCCTCCAGCGCCTCGCGAATCTCATGGGCCCGATCTTCGGTAATGTCGTAATTCCACATAATCCACACCGCCGTGATGCCGGTCAGAATCGGCAGGCAGATATCGGCAAGACGTAGCAGCGTCATGGTGTTTTCCGCCTGCACAGCCGCGTTCTGATCAAAGCCCACAAAGTTCAAGATCGCACCGCTCAAAATTAACGCGACAGCGCCGCCCAGCTTCACCATCCACCAGTACACCGCGCCAAAAATGGCCTCACGGCGCTCACCATTTTCCAACTCATCGAGGTCGCAGACATCTGCGGTCATCGACATCATGAGCGTAAACAGCCCACCGATCCCGAACGACAGAAAGGGGATTGGCATAAACATCAGATAGGGATTCTCGGGATCAAAGCCCCACCACTTCAGCGCGTAGCCAATAATCGATAGGCCCGTGGCCACAAAGAAGGCTTTTCGCTTACCAATGCGCTGGGAAATCTTGCTGACGACGGGAATGACCAGAAACGCGGTTGCGATCGAACTGACCGTTCCGAACCACGCAGGCCAATGCCCCGCTGCGTCGGTACTGCCACTAAAGAGATGGAAAATAATGATGTAGAAGGCGAACTGCGCGATGGTCTGATAACCGTTGAAGATCAGGAACGTCGCGCCGCAAAGTCGAATGAAAGGCTTACAGGTAAGCGTCTGCTTAATGCCGACGAAAAACGACCGGGTGTTCTCGGCAATATTTGCCCAGCTTAGCTTGGACTCTTCGCTCATCGCGGGCAGCACCAATTCGCGACAGAAAAACGCTGGCATCATGCCCAGCAGCATGCAGATGCCACCGACCCAGATTGCCATTTCACGGGCACCCTGAGGTGGATTCTCAAAAAGGTTGGGGTCGTAAATGATGACCCAGAACCAGGGGGCAATCATCCAGGCAAACTGCCCCAGCCATTGGGAGGTCGCCATCAGCCGCGTGCGCTCATGGTAGTCCGGGGTCATCTCATAGCCCAAACCAATCAACGGCACGGCAAACACCGTCATGCCGATGGTGGTCAACAGCGAGAAACTCAGACAATAAATAAAGTTATAGGTAACCGAATTTTCGGGGTATAGCTGCCACATGAGCATGTAGGACACACCGGCGATAGCAGCACCAATAAAGATATAGGGGCGACGGCGGCCAAACTTCGAGCGCGTGTTGTCCGACACATAGCCCATAATCGGATCGGTCAGGGCGTCAACCAATCGTGGAATGGCGCCCAGAATACCGGCGAGCAATGGGTCAAAGCCCAAAGACAACACCAGCACCACCGAAAAAACGCCGAGAGCAGCTGGAAACAGTTGATTGGCGAGGTGTCCTGCACCAAAACCAATTTTTTCTTTTAGCGGAACAACATCAGCCGCTGGGGTTTGATAATGCGTCATTTGTAGCAAGCCCTGGGTAGTGGGACAGCATCACCCGTTTGGGTTTCCTGTCGATGGTAAATAGACCCCAGTGCTTTTCAGGCTCCATTGGATCATCAGAGCCCTTCCACAACTCGTCGAAGGCTTCGAACACAAAGGTCAATACTTGTTCTTTTTCTGACCACTCGATCAATTCTTCGTAATACTGTTTTTGCCGGTCTTCACAGACATTGGTTGCTTCAATACCGCGACCGTTGGAATTCGTTGTCCAGCCTGCTTCGGTAATGACGATCTGCTTTTCCGGATACTTCTCGGCAACCACGCCGTAGTTAGCGCAAGTGTACTCCAGCGCCTCATGAATATGCTTGTATTCCCAAACGGGGTACGTGTGGATAGAAATAAAATCGACGGCCTCAGCCAGCGGCTCCAGCTTGGTCAACCACGGTACATAATTTTCGCAGAAGGTCACCGGTTGCCGGCAAGCGGCTTTGATCTGCCGCACATACTCGACCACCCGCTCAACTGAAACATAGTGATCGGTCCAATCAACGGTGGCTTCGTTGCCGGCCGATAAGGAATCGATCATTGCCGGATACTGATTCGCCAAAGCGATAAGCTTGTCGATTTTGGCCTGATTGCGCACACGATTTTCTGCGAGCTGCGCTTCGGAATACGTGCCACCGCCCCAGGGACAGCCCAGATTATTCATCTCCGCTTCGATATAGGCGCCCAGCATCAGCTTGATATCGAGCCCTTCTTTATCGATGACTTCGATCACCGTCTCGGCATGAGGGTCCACATCGTAGAGTCGCAGATAGCGCCACTGCTGCTGAAGAATCAGCAGGTCCTCTTTTACCTCATCATAAGACGGATAGCTGCCAATACCCGGATTGTGATCGGCGCGAAACCCCGAATAACAAATAGCCGGTTCAGGTGTGATCACAATGTTTCTCTGTTCACTCATGACTGCTCTATCGCTCTATTGTGTTACCGAGGCCTTGCTGTGACTTTTGAGCCGCTTGCTGGCTGACAGACTCTGCGCACGCCTAGCAGTACTTACGCTGCTCGTTGGCATCCCACAAACCCCAATAGGCACCCACGTCACCTTCTGCGCCCACTTTCCATGCCTCGTCAAATGAGGCGAAGTAGAACAACTCGATCTCTTCTTCCTGCGACCACCGCTGGCAGTCAATGAAGTACTTCATCGCATTTTCCTCAGAGGGTTGCGCACCATGAAACACCTCGCCCTGACTGGGCCAACCCGTTTCCGTCACAATCACACGCTTACCTTTGCCCGCTTTCTGAGCGCGACGGTACTGGTCCTTCATGTATACCAGCGCGTAGTCGCGATGACAGCCTTCCCAGTAGGGATACAGGTTCGCCAGAATCACGTCACAGGCATCAGCAACAGCGGGATAGTCTTCAAATTCGTAATAGGCATCGACATAACCCACCGGCACGTCAGGGATTTCGCCCTTCACGCGATTGATGTACGACAGCAGCTGCGCCTCGGTTAATTCCTCTCGATACAAGACCTCGTTGCCGACGGCAGCAACGTCGACCACGCCGGCTTTCGCAAGCTCAATCAACTTCGCAATCTCGGCTTCGTTCTTTTCTTCATCTTCGCCAAGCCAGGCACCGACCAACGTCTGCATACCCATCTCATGCGCAATCACGGGAATTTGCTCGTTGCCATCGGTGCAGGAGAATGATCGGATCCAGCCAATATGAGGCTTTAAAATTTCTAGCCGACGACGGATTTGCTCGGCGGTCAGTTCATCGCCCGGCTCCTGACCTTCAACATACGCACTAAAGCACAAGCCATGCAGGCCACCATCGAGCGCCTTGTGAAAGGTCGATCTCAGCTCATCGTGGCTCAAATCGGCAGCATTGACACCCGCCAGTGTTAAAACCCGATCTCGTCGTGCACCCATTTCATACTCTCTCGTTCAAGGAGACCGCATTGCGATTCTCGCGGCTCTCGCAACTCTCGTAGCTCTCGTAGCTCTCGTAGCTGTCGTAGCTCTCGCAACTTCTAACTTCTAACTTACGAAATTCCGACTGGCCTCGGTAGCTGCGGCTACAGGTAACCAATCACCGTCGCTCGAGGTTGCTAGCCCAGAATTTTGACATCGATGCGACGGATCTCGCCGCGCCGGGCAAAGATGCTGGCGCTGTAATCGGCATTCAACGCACTACCGGGCAGATCGACTTGCTCACCGCTGTTCAAGGTCAGCGAAATACCCGCCGAATCACTGGCGGTGTACACCACCGGCGTCTGGCAAAGACTAAAGGCCAACTGATTCGCACCAAGCGCCAAAGTATCAACGTCGCCCGACAGATTGATGAACTCAAAACTTGATGGCTCGGACAACAGCTCCGCTGGATTCATGAGCCGGGTATCGAAGCTAATAACACCCTGACGAACACGGACGCCAACCTCGGCGAAACGCGACAGCACATCCTCTTTTACCTGCCCGGTCATGCCGGGCTGCTTCACACCCGCATCCCGCGAGGTGTGTGAGTAGGCATCAATCGGGAAGGCCCCATACAGGTCGGGCGACTTGAAAAGACCGAGTCCCGCTTTAATTTCGTAGTAGTGATCTTTCAGCCGATCAAGCACGGCGGGGGCCGCGTCGGCATCGAAACCGGCGACCAGCGTTTCGTTAACGGCCAGCAGGAGCTTGGACACCATGTGCCAATAGATACATCCCAGACCCTCATAGGCATAAAAGGTACCTGAGCGACCGGTGAATGACTGATGATCGAAGATAGCCTCATACGCCGCCAAAACCGCGGCTTTATCACGCTCAACCAGCGCGCCGTAGCGGTCCTTATCAAGCTTATCCAGCGCGTCTTCAAGATAACTGGCGTTGTGAAATTCACTGCTGAAGTGACAGTCACCGATGACATCTTTAGAAACAATGGACCTGTCGTTGTCGGCTAAGAGTTGCTGCAATAAAGCCGAGCCCGCCACGGCGTCGGCACTCACCGTGTTCTTGTCGGTAAATCGAGGCAACTCGCGGTCGGGATACAGCATGTAAGTGTATTGATTTTCGCGATACAAGCGACTCGACTTCATCGTCGTCAGCAATTGCTCACTGCGCTCGGCGCCCAGATACCCCGAACTCAAAACGGCAACCTGACCTTCCAGCATTTCATAGAGATAGCGAATCGACAGGCTGTCCTCGCCAAGCACGATCAAATTGTAAGCGTGATA
>CBFHHJ010000123.1:0-4977 GCA_965655505.1 Luminiphilus sp. | reverse complement strand
TCCAGTAGAGCCAGCAGTAAATGCTCGACTGTAATGAACTCATGACGCCGTGCGCGGGCACCGCGGAAGGCTTCATTCAGTACCTGCTCGAGTTCTTTGCTCAGCATTGTCTTACTCCTCGTCTTCGGATGGCTCTACCTCACACAGTAACGGATGGCCACTGTCTCTGGCATATTGATTCACCTGGGCTGACTTGGTCTCTGCCGTATCTCTTGGGTAGATACCACAGACGCCCTTCCCTTGAGTATGCACGGCCAGCATCACCTGTGTCGCTTTTTCGCGGTTCATTCCAAAAAATTGTTCCAAGATCTCAACCACGAACTCCATCGGCGTGTAGTCATCATTGAGCAACACCACCTTGTAGAGTGGTGGCCGCTTGAGTGCCGGCTTCGCCGGTGCGACCGCTAGGCCACCGTCGTCATCCGGGGCGCCCTGATCGGGTTTGCTCGGGCCAGCATATTCAGCTGCCTGACATTTGGTACGTTCTAACATTGGTAACATCATTCCAACAGTATAAATGATCAGACGGCCATTTTAGCCGCAAAGCACCCGAGGGTACGTTATGAATGCAGTGACTGAGCTTCGACAGCTATTGGGCAGCAACGCTGTGCTTGACGCCAACACCTTGTCGGAACGTGCCGCGGGCATCTGGCGCCCTGACGAACCCTTGCGTGGGGTGGCGTTGGCCCGCCCTGACAGTGCCCATGGCGTGTCAAAGGTCTTACGTTACTGCCACGATAATGGACTCCCGGTAGTGACTCAGGGTGGCTTGACCGGCTTGGTACACGGCGCAGATACCGACGATAACTGCGTCATCCTGTCCCTTGAGCGGATGAATGCTATCGAGGCCATCAATGTCAGCCAGCGTTCCGCTACCGTTCAAGCGGGGGTGACGCTACAGGCACTGCAGGAGGCTGTGGAACCCGAGGGGCTCATGTTTCCGCTGGACTTAGGCGCTCGAGGGAGTGCCACCCTAGGAGGCAACGCGGCCACCAACGCTGGGGGGAACCGCGTATTGCGCTACGGCATGATGCGCGACATGGTATTGGGTATCGAGGCGGTCTTGATGGACGGCACGGTGGTTAACAGCCTGAATCAGCTGATTAAAAATAACGCCGGTTACGATCTTAAACAGTTGTTTATTGGCACTGAAGGCACGTTGGGTGTGATTACCCGATTGTCGCTCAGGCTGCGCGAGGCACCGAATACTCGGCAAATGGCCTTCGTCGCCGTCGATCGATTCGATCAGGTGAGCGCCCTACTTCGACACATGGACCGCCAACTGGGAGGTGGTCTGTCGGCTTTTGAAGTGATGTGGAAAGATTACTTCGCCCTGGTCACCTCACCACCCGCCAAAAACCGGCCTCCAGTGCCCCAAAAGCACGAATATTTCGTCCTCATCGAGGCGCAAGGGGCCGACCCCAAATCAGATTCAGCGCGTTTCGAAAGTGCACTAGAAGCAGCTTTTGAAAAGGGTCTCTTGAGCGATGCAGCGATTTCTCAGTCGGAGACGGATTGCCAGCAGTTCTGGGCGATACGTGATGACGTAGAGCAAATCGTTCGGCGTGGTGCAGCGATCATTTTTGACATTTCGCTGCCCATCGAAGAGATGGAGAACTATATCGCCACATTGAAGCGCGACCTCGAGCCTCTCAACACGGGGCCCTTGTATGTTTTTGGACACCTGGGCGATGGCAACCTTCATCTTGGGGTGGTAACCGAGCCCGCACGGTATGCCAGCCTCCGCCCGCAGGTAGAACAGGTGGTCTACGGACCCCTCGCCTCATTCAAAGGCTCGGTGTCTGCAGAGCATGGCATCGGACTTGAGAAAAAACCGTATCTGTCAGTGAGTCGGAGTGCGCCCGAGATTGCCCTTATGCAGACCCTCAAGCGAGCACTCGACCCGCGCGGTCTACTGAACCCCGGCAAAGTGATCGATTGTCAGTGACCATGATACTAACCACTTTCGTTGTTCGAACTTAACCAGCAGGCAACAAAAAAGCCCGCCATAAGGCGGGCTTTTTATTATGTAAAACAACGAATTACATCTTAGATATGATAGCTTTTCCGAAGTCTGAGCAAGAAACCAACTCAGCACCGTCCATCAGACGCTCAAAATCATAGGTCACAGTTTTGGCCTGAATAGCGCCGTTCATACCGTCGATAATCTTATCGGCTGCCTCGTTCCAACCCATGTGACGCAGCATCATTTCTGCCGACAGAATCAGAGAACCCGGGTTAACCTTATCCTGCCCTGCGTACTTGGGTGCGGTGCCGTGGGTCGCTTCAAACAGTGCGATCGTATCAGACAGGTTGGCGCCTGGGGCGATACCGATGCCGCCCACCTGCGCAGCCAGAGCGTCGGACAAGTAGTCACCGTTTAGATTCAGCGTAGCAACCACGCTGTAGTCCTTTGGTCGAGTCAGAATCTGCTGCAACATCGCGTCAGCAATCACGTCTTTAACGATGATTTGCTTGCCGGTTTCAGGATTCTTGATCTCAACCCAAGGACCACCATCAAGCAACTGACCACCAAACTCTTCCATGGCGAGTTCATAGCCCCAGTCGCGGAACGCGCCCTCGGTGAACTTCATGATGTTGCCTTTGTGAACCAATGTCACTGAAGGCAGATCTTGATCGATGGCGTACTGAATCGCTTTACGCACCAATCGCTTGGTACCTTCGGCTGATACAGGCTTGATCCCGATGCCGACGTTTTCTGGGAACCGAATCTTGGTCGCACCCATCTCTTTGATAATAAAATCAACGACTTTCTGGGCTTCTTCGGTACCGGCCTGATACTCAATGCCCGCGTAAATATCTTCTGAGTTTTCGCGGAAGATCACCATATTGCAGTCACCGGGTGCCTTCACCGGTGAGGGTACGCCCTCGAACCAACGGACCGGGCGCTGACAGGTGTACAGATCGAGTTCCTGACGCAGCGCGACGTTAAGCGAGCGGAAGCCGCCGCCAACAGGGGTGGTTAACGGGCCTTTGATTGCGACTGAATACGTTTTAATCGCATCCAGCGTTTCCTCGGGAAACCAGTCTCCCTCGTATAGCTCTGCGGCTTTCTCACCCGTGTAGATCTCCATCCAGGAAATTTTCTTGCTGTCGCCGTACGCCTTTTCAACCGCGGCATCGACCACATCAATCATGACTGGGCTAATGTCTACCCCAATGCCATCACCTTCGATGTAGGGGATAATAGGATTGTTGGGTACCGAGAGCGTATGGTCGGCGTTGACGGTGATGATTTCGCCGGTTTCTGGTACCTGAATGTGCTTATAAGCCATAGTGCGAGGATCCTTTTCTTGTTGGGACGAGGTTGCTCGTAGTTGGCGTATCGGCTGTTATGACGGCCCCCACCGTGCTATTGAGGAGTGCCTAGGGCACTACGTCTTGCCGATTACCATTGGCGGCTTCTGGCCGCGCTCGGGGCGGAAGTCTACCATCAAATAATGAGGCCTGTGCTTGTCGTCGATCATCCTTTTCAATAAGCCGTTTCAAGTGTTAAGTCAGTTCACTGACACCGACAAAACGGTTGCTGCACCTCGCGCAACTTTGGCGGATTTTCTGTCATTGCCGGGCTATAGAGTGGCTGGCCGGCTCGATTATGATTCCGAGGGATTACTGATTCTGACCAACGATGGTCGTGCCCAGCAGCGCATTGCTAATCCGCGCTACAAACAGTGGAAAACCTACTGGGCACAAGTCGAAGGCAGCGCATCTGAAGCAGCGCTGGACCAATTGCGAGCGGGCATTAGCTTAAAGGACGGGCCAACCCGCCCCGCTCGGGTCCGTGCTATTGCGCCACCCTCACTTTGGTCGCGGGAGCCACCGGTCCGATACCGAGCTTCGGTGCCCGACTGTTGGCTAGAGATCTCGATTCGCGAGGGCCGCAATCGTCAGGTCAGACGAATGACCGCTGCCGTGGGTCTGCCAACCCTGCGTTTGGTGCGGGTTTCCGTGGGCGATTGGGAGCTGGGTGAGCTCAATCCAGGGGATTATCGGAACGTGACGCTGAACATGGGAGCTGGCCCCCGATGAGTAATGTAGACCTGGAAAACGCACAGGATCCCCGCTGGCGACCCAATGCCACCGTGGCCGCAGTGATCACCCGTGGAGAGCGCTATCTGATAGTCGAGGAGATAGACCGCGATAGTGGGCGGACAGTGTTCAATCAACCGGCGGGTCATCTGGAAAGCGGCGAGTCACTCATCGCGGCAGTATGCCGAGAAGTATTGGAAGAAACCCGTTGGCAGGTCACTGTGACGGGTTATCTCGGTGTCGCGCGCTTCGTGGCAAGTAATGGAGTGACCTACCTCAGGCACTCTTTTTTAGCCGAACCGAGCCGGGAAATTAGCTCGGCGGCACTCGATGACGGTATCATTGCCTGCCACTGGATGCGCTTTGAAGAATTGCAGGCGCGTTCAGACGACCTGCGCAGCCCGTTGGTGCTCGAGGTCATCGCCCGACACCGTGCGGGTCTAATTGCCCCCCTCTCACTGGTTATGGATCTATGAGCACCACACGTACGCCACACACTGACTCGCCCGCCGCCGGTGCCCGGGTCATTGTCGGTATGTCCGGTGGTGTCGACTCTTCGGTCGCGGCTCTGCTGTTGCAAAAACAGGGCTATCGGGTGGAAGGCTTGTTTATGAAGAACTGGGAGGAGGATGACGGCACTGAGTACTGCACTGCTAAAGAGGATTTCGCCGATGCTCAGGCGGTTGCGAACCGGTTAGGCATCCCCCTGCACGGCGCGAATTTTGCCGCCGAGTACTGGGATAACGTCTTCGAACATTTTCTGTCGGAGTATCAGGCAGGCCGAACTCCGAATCCCGACATACTCTGTAATCGCGAAATCAAGTTTAAAGCCTTTTTGGATTATGCCCTGCAGCTTGGCGCCGATTTCATCGCCACGGGGCACTACGTGAGGCGGGGTACCGATCACGGTAAGACCACCCTTCTTAA
>CBFHHJ010000122.1:184-4984 GCA_965655505.1 Luminiphilus sp. | reverse complement strand
TTTAACTGACTGGCATAAGCCGTGCGCGCGGGTGCGGGCAGCGAGATCGATTTGGGGCGACGCTGGGGAATCTGGCCGCCGAGTTCAGCACGCCGCTCCCGCATATAGTTCATCTCGGGGCTATCTTCCGGCGGACGATAGAAAGGCACGTCCTTGAGATCTTTGTCGCTGATCGGCACTCCAAATCGATCGCGGAAGGCTTTGAGACTCTTAAGGTCCAATTTTTTCAATGAGTGCGTCTCGTTCGCCGCCTCACCGGCCTCACTCGTACCGTAACCTTTAACGGTCATAGCGAGAATAGCTGTTGGGCGCTCAGTCTCCTCGCAGGCCGCCGCGTAAGCCGCATACACCTTGTAAGGGTCGTGACCACCGCGGTTCAGGTACATGATGTCTTCATCACTGAGGTCTTTTACTAAGTCGAGGGTCTCGGGGAACTTGCCGAAGAAATGCTCGCGGGTGTAGGCGCCGCCATTAAACTTACAGTTCTGCAACTCACCGTCGCAGACCTCGTTCATAATCTGCTGCAGCTTGCCGGTCTTGTCCCGCTCGAGCAGCGGATCCCACTTACGACCCCAAATGACTTTGATGACGTTCCAACCAGCACCCCGGAAGACACCTTCGAGTTCCTGAATGATTTTTCCGTTACCGCGAACCGGTCCATCGAGCCGCTGAAGATTACAGTTGATTACGAAATGTAAATTGCCCAGTCGCTCACGACCAGCAAGTCCAATCGCACCCAACGATTCGGGCTCATCACACTCGCCGTCACCCATGAAGCACCAAATCTTGCGATCACGGTGATCGGTAAGGCCACGCTTCTGCTGATACTTCATGACGTGAGCTTGATAAATCGCCTGAATGGGGCCTAATCCCATAGAGACAGTGGGGAACTGCCAGTAGTCGGGCATCAACCAGGGGTGGGGATAGGACGACAAGCCGTTACCGTCGACTTCACGGCGGAAGTTTTCCAGCTGCTTCTCGGTGAGTACACCTTCAAGATATGAGCGTGCATACATGCCCGGTGCACTGTGGCCTTGATAAAACACCAGATCACCCGGGTGGCCGTTACCGGTTCCGCGGAAGAAGTGGTTCATACCAATATCGTAAAGGGTTGCGCTCGAAGAGAAGCTTGAGATGTGCCCGCCCAGACCATCTTCGTTGTCGTTGGCACGCATCACCATGGCCATGGCATTCCAACGAACTAAGGAACGAATCCGACGCTCCATGAACAGATCACCGGGCATCGGGCGCTCGTTTTCCGGTGCGATGGTGTTTCGAAACGGCGTGGTGATAGCCTGGGGCAGTGGTATACCCGTGTCTTCGGCGTGCTCAGAGATTGAGCGCAGGAGGTCTCCCGCTGCGGCTTTGCCCCCGTGCTTTACCACCGAATCGAGGGCGTCAACCCATTCCTGCTGCTCTTGCGGATCGATCAATGCGTCACTCAAAGTAGACTCCTCGGGCCGACAGCCCTGCCGTGTTGACTTCCCATCTACCCGTCACTCCGACGCTTAAATCTGGCGAGGAAGAGATAAATAGCCTAGTAAGTTCTAAATTAGAATTTATAATTGCATTCGCTGATGTTCGAAAACTACATTAATAAGCACAAAAATGCATTATAGTTCCTTATTAGAACTTATTTGCGTCGCCGGTGAGCAAGGCGGCTCCCCGCCGCAAGGAAGAGTGTGTGCAGCAGCCGACTACAGGAACTCATAGCCATCCATCCCTCGAGCCCGCGATTAGCGTGCAAACCCGGCGAGGGCAATAAGTATCTCATCACATCGCAAAGCCTCAACCCATGAAACCCACGAACTCTATAAAGAGCCCATATATACATATATAAAGAACACCTACATAAAGAGCCCCTAAAACCGCGCATAAAAAAGCCCCCACCACTGCGTGGCGGGGGCTTTCGACTTTAGCGGCTGCTACTTGGGCTGTACTGGCATGGCTTCATGGAATGCAGCGATGTCAGTCACGACTTCTGCACCGGCGACCTTCGCAAACGGCGACTCGGCAAATGCCTCGCCCCGTAATTGAACCAGCAGCAATTGCGCATCGTCAGCTAGCATAGTCTCCGCATAAAACGCCTTAGCCTCTGCCAACGTCACGTCTTGTACCGCAGCTATCAATCGCGCTTTCGAGTCGAACTCATATTTTTCTTGGGACCAATCTGAGATAAACGGACCCGCTTCTGCCGCTAGGTTCTTCGGCGGCTCGGTCAAATTAGACAGGATGCCCTCTTTGAGCGATGCGAACTCGGCTTTCGTGACCTCATCAAGTATCTCTTTATACTCCATTCGGAATGCATCAAACCGCTGATACATCTCTGCTGGGTTCATCACGGGGGTTTGGATCAAAAAGCCCATCATCGGATGCTCACCCAACTCTGTGGCAATACCGAACACTGCATACCCAAGCTGCTCTTCCGTCCGAAGCTGATTGAAGACGCGATCTTGAAAATGCTCTGAGAGCACCTCGGCGCTGGCTCTGGCAGAAAAATCCGTGCGGGTCGATGGCATCATGTACAGCATTGCCAGGTTTTCCCCGGGCACGTCATCTTGGTAAACAAGCTTGCGCTCGGGCTGTGGTTCATACACGTCAGAGCGCACATAAAGATCCGTATCGCGGGCGGACAGTAAGTCCTCCAGCGTGGTTTTAAGCGCATTACCGTCGGCTTCTGAGTAATTGCCAAACATGTAGACGCGCACTCGGGAGGCGCTCAACTCGCTCTGAACAAAGGCCTTCAATCCAGCCGCGTCAACGTCTGCCGCCGCTGCCAGCAGTGTGGCATCGCTGTAGTTACCCGTCCGAGTGAGACGGCGTAAAGTCGGAAAAGCCTGACGGAACGGATACTCAAACTTTCGGTTCTGGATACCTCGGACGTAACGGTCAGTGGCTTGAGCAAGCTCTGCCTCAGTAAAGTCAATATCGAGTGCGGCTACCGCCTGTGATATGAGCTTGGGTTGTTTGTCCGTAAAGCCTGAAACGGTCATCTGCAGACCGTTTGTCGCAGACACGCTTGGGGTCATGCCGGCAACAACCGCCTCATTGAAAAGCTGCGCCTGCCCTAGCTGATAGAGATCGGCCCAGAGGGACAGCATGACTGCGGCCAATGGATCATCTTGCCGCGCGCCAGAATTAAAGTAGATTTGGGTAAAGCCTTTGGGCTGCTCCCGATAGAGCTCGCTCCCCTGCAGCCAGATTTCAAAACCCGCGTCATCAATGATTTTCTCCGGTACTGCGCTGGCATGTTTCAACTCAAACGACTCGGGTAACAAGGTGTTCAATGCCGGCATAGCCAAGCCGAACTCGTCCAACTTAGCCAATCGTTCTTCGGGAGAACCTACCGTGAGCGGCTCGATGGAATACCTACCGCCGTAGTATTGCAGCGTCTCATCACCCGGCTCGTCCTGGGATATGTACCAGACCCGCATCCGCTCAGGGGTCAGTTGCGCCAATACATCGTCTACCGCTGCCTGGTTGAACCCATCAAACGTATACGGCGCATCAATCACATGATTGGCCGGGTAGACCTGAAGGGATGCAGCGAGTTGCGAGACGTAGCTGAAGTCGCCTATTTTTTCCAGGAATTGGAATTGATTACTCAAAGAGGTTGCAAACTCATCGGCATACCGGTCGTCAACGCCGTCGAGTCGAAGTTTCTCGATGAAGCCCAGCACGATGTCCGTCATCGCCTCTCGGTGTTTCATGCCCTCTTCAGTGAGTTCAATCGTGATATCAAAAACCCCATAGTTGCCGAAATAATCCGGCGACGAATCCACACCCAGTGAGCTCGCCCACCCCAGCTGCTTAAAGACAGCAGCCGGTGTATTGGGCATTTCAGAGCCGATGATGTAACCGAGGTATTCGTTCGGTTTGGACTTGAACTGATCACCGTTGTTATCGATAAGAAACTCGATTCTAAGCTGTCGTTGATCTTCTTTGGGCACAAAGTGAACCAACTTGCCTGCGGCTTCGCCCAAGTCCATCTCCGCGGTGACTTCAGGCGCTTCAATCGATTTATTCTCAATTGCAGAGAAGTAGGTCTCAGCCATGGTAGCGAGTTCGTCAATCGAGCGATTACTGAGCAGAACCGCTTTCATGATGTTGGCCGAGTAGTACTGATCGTAAAAGCGCAACATGGTCGCGTGTGTCGTGGCGTCGGTTTTATCCCCGAGGGTTTCGAGGTTGCCAACTGCAAAGGTGTTCGACGGGTGCTCGCCGTGCAACTCGCGGCCCAAAGTCCACAAAGCAATATAATCCGAGTCCTTGCGCATTAGCCACTCGGCATTCACCGCGTTTTTCTCTTTGTCAGAATACTCAGGATTCAGTAGCGGCGCTTTAAAGAAATCGGAGAATCGATCGAGCCCTTCTTGGTAGGCCGAGGACTTCACCTCGAACATGTAGTTGGTAATCAGCAGTGATGTGTAGGCGTTTTTCAGGCCGCCGTTTTCTGACATGAACACGTCGTACTCGCCAGGCTCCGGAAATTTCTGGGTGCCCATGTGAAGCATATGCTCAAGGTAGTGCGCCAGCCCCTGAAAGTCTCGCGGGTTAAACATTGAGCCCACGCCCACACTCAAGGCTGCAGCCGATTTCTCAGCGGACGGGTCGGAAACCAACAACACGTCTAAGCCGTTCTCGAGTGTGATGGTTTTGTACTCGCGAGGATCGCTGAGGCTCTTCGCTACTTCGGGCTGCGCGGCAGCGGCCATCGGATCATTGGGTTCAGGGCTGTCAGCGGGTGTCGTACAGGCAGTGACGGCCACCGACAGCGCGACTGCAAGCCCAAGCCACCAT
>CBFHHJ010000122.1:0-174 GCA_965655505.1 Luminiphilus sp. | reverse complement strand
ATCTTCAAATCATCCATGATTAATCTCTCCAATCTATGTTGAGTAAATAACTGATTATGACGCCTTGCCGTCCACGTGCTCGGCCTTGGCCAGAAACTCCTGAGGCGCTGTTGGCCAGGCTCCCACGATCGCGTTCACGAGTGTCGCCAGGGGAATTGCAAAAAACACGCCCCA
>CBFHHJ010000121.1:0-5019 GCA_965655505.1 Luminiphilus sp. | reverse complement strand
TTCTCTGCTTGTAACATCAACGCGGTGACCAAGACCGGTGCCAACGAGATCTTTGGTTCGTTCTTCATGGACTACACCAGCGACGATTTCCGGGGTGACAGCCTCGAGGGTGACACCATACAAAGTCAGGACTACTCCGAAACCCGTTTTGGATTTGAAGTCGGTGGCGCAATCATTGAAGACAAGCTGTTTTTCTACGGTGCCTATGAGAAGTACGAAGGTGCTGACCTAAACGAACGCGGCGCCCTGAATACCGGCGCAGTTAACGAAGTGAACGTCACCCAGGCCGAACTTGACCGCATCGCTGAGATCTCCCAGCGGGTCTACGGCTTTGACCCAGGTAATTCTGTTTCTGAAGCATTCGATTTTGATGACGAAAAATACCTGGTCAAACTCGATTGGTACGCAACCGAAAACCAGCGCCTTGCGTTGACCTACATGTACAACGATTCCTTCAACTTCACCCCATCAGACGGTGATTTGGATGAATTTGAGTTTGATCGTCACTTCTACAAGCGCGGTGCCGAGCTGACCTCGTATATCGCGAGCCTGTACTCGGACTGGAACGATAACTTCTCAACCGAGATTCGTTACTCGCTTAGCGAAGTTGATTTCCTGCAGGCTTCCGTGGCCGGTAAGGAATTTGCTGAATTCCGTGTCGAACTCGATGACGTTGATGTTTATCTGGGTCAGGACGACAGCCGTCAGGCCAACGACCTTGACTATGAAGTTGAGCAGTTGGTTATTCGCGGTAAATATTTCTTGGGTAACCACAGCCTGACTGCCGGTTACGAGCGCGAGTCGACGGACGTCTTCAACCTGTTCTATCAGCACGTCGATACTGAAATTCGTTTTGATGGTATTGATAACTTTGAGGCGGGTTTTGCCGACCGGGTTTACTACGGTAACGCCATCTCCAACAACGAATTGGACGCCGCCGTTGATTGGAGTTATTCAGTTGACACACTGTACCTGCAGGATGATTGGCAGATAACCGATACCGTGAACCTCAACTTAGGTCTGCGCTACGAGCGTTACACCGCCGATGATGCGCCTAATGAGAATCCCGGTTTCACTGCCGAGTACGGGTTCCCGAACACGGCAACCCTCGATGGTGTTGACCTGTTGATGCCGCGAATCGGCGTTACTTGGGATGTATCGGACGACATTACGGTTCGCGGTGGAGTTGGTCTGTTCTCGGGTGGTAACCCCAACGTCTGGTATTCAAACGTCTACTCAAACACTAACACCACGGCGGTTCAAA
Organism: Luminiphilus sp.; assembly: GCA_965655505.1. Lineage (GTDB taxonomy): Bacteria > Pseudomonadota > Gammaproteobacteria > Pseudomonadales > Halieaceae > Luminiphilus. Next base: position 3,755 of record CBFHHJ010000121.1, on the reverse strand, counting down.
CTGAAGCGCGCGGGGGCATTGATCTGTTTGCCCAAAGTTACTCGGGCTGTGAAGACGGCGTGCCCAATGGACCGGGTTGGTGTGTACCAACCGATTTGTACGATCAGGTTGCCGCCGGTGACGGTAGTAACTTTGAAATCGTATACCTCGATCCTGATTTCGAAGCGCCATCCGAGTGGAAGTACTCGCTGGGTGTGACCTACGAGCTGCCCGATGGCTATGTATTTACAGCGGATGCTCAGGTAACGCGTGGCGAAGACACTGCTATCTATAAGAAGGGTGACCTGGTTGCTACCGGAGAGACCAATGACTTCGGTAACGGCTACCCGGTATACAGCCAGTCTGATGACTATCGCAGCTTTGTACTGACTAATAGCTCGATCGGTAACGAGTCCGAGTCGATCTCTTTTGGGTTGTTCAAATCCTATGAGTTCGGTCTGGATATGACTTTGGGCTATGCATGGACAGACTCACGGGATGTGAATCCCATGACTTCATCAGTGGCATTTTCCAACTACGTAAACCGAACCTTCTACGATCCGCAGGAAGAGGTGCTTTCCACATCTAACTACAATGTTGAGCATCGCTTCACGGGCGTATTCAACTACACAGCGGATTGGTTCAGCGGTTACGAAACCCGCTTCAGCCTGTTCGCTCAGGCAAACTCGGGTACGCCTTATAGCCTGGTGCTTGAAGGCGCTGAAGGTACTATCAACGCCTACGGCTTTACTCCCTATCTTGACTTCATCGAGCACGTGCTGATTGAGCCCGGTACGCGCAACAAGGAAGAAGGTAGCTGGTGGGGCAAGGCCGATCTTCGAGTGTCCCAGCAGTTCCCGGGCTTCTCAGAGGAACATCGCGGTAGCGCCTTCATTGTCATTGATAACTTTACCAATCTGCTCAATGACGAGTGGGGTGTACTGCGTCGTCCCAACTTCCCTTACGGTGTAACTCTGGCTGATAAGGAAGCGGGTAATGAGGAAAGCCGCATTGGCGAAGCGTCACTGTGGGAAATCCGCTTTGGTGTTGACTACCGCTTCTAAGCGTTATTGCTAGCTCGAAAAGGCGCCCAATGGGCGCCTTTTTTTTGCAGGGTGTTTTGTCGCCCCTTATCGTACCTCAGTGCTCTGACAGCGTTGCCTCTAGCATAGCCGCGAGTCTGTGGGCGGCTTGAGATACACGGATAACCGCCATCTCATAGTTATTCTCAAGGTATGCCTCGGTGAGGGTTTGAAGTGGTGTCTCACCTGCGTAGCGCACGACCGGCGCGCGGCTCAGTTCCACGCTTTCCTGCGCCCAGTCCAGAGGCGTTCCTTGGGATGGCGGGGAAACAGGGCGGAGTAGGTCCACCAATGATGAGGCTTCCTTCCCAATGGCGTAGCGCAGCAGTAGGCCATCCCAGACAGCATGCATGTTGGTTTTTCGTCGATCGCCTTCACCAAGCAATTCGGCAAGCGCAGCAGGGAGCTTAAGGCGATGGCCATTGCCGCCCCAGTCATCGGCTCGGGCAAGATGCATGGGCTGGTGCAGGTCGCCGACAAAATGACCAACGAAGCGCAGAGCCTGTGCTCGATCGGCCTGCCCGGCGCTATTGTCCCCAAGTATTGCTAGCTGCTCGTCGAGCGCTACCAGAATATCGCCTTCCTCGGGGTGGGGTTGCTCGGCGACGCGATCAATATCAGGCGAGATATTGAAGTAGTGCCAGTGCTGCGTGTTCTTGCGATCTGATTTGATTCGGTCAGGCCAAATGCAGCCGCTGCCAAATGTCTCTGGGCCAATATCGCTTGAGGGGTCTTCCACTGCCAACAACTGTTCAACCTCGGCCCGAACCGCCGGTGAAACCAGTTCCAGTCCGTAGTTACATACTGCTGCGTGACCTAAATCCCACCATGCCGCCGCGGGCAGCGACAGGGATATCAAGGCCGCTGCGGTCAGCGCTTTGTAGGTCGAAGGACGATTCAGCATGGCGTTACGCTCCTGTTCGCGTAAAGTAAGACGCAGGGTCTTTGTTTGTTTGGTGACGTGCTTCGTGATGTGTTGGTTGAGGTGTTCGGTGGTGCTGCTGGCGCACCCGGTTATTGGGCAGCCGTGCGCCAAGCGATACGATCTTACACGGCGTGCCGAGTGAGATAATGTAGTGATCAAAATAATTTAGCGATTACGTTTTCGTGATTGTGTCATAACAAAATCACGGGTGGGCGACCGGAGTTGTCGTAAACCCACGTCTAGGGCTTTGTCATGTTCAAAAGCATCTCTCGTTCGCCGACCTGGTTAGTGTTTCTGACCGTGGTTGCGGTGTATATCTGCTTCATCGACCGGATCGCGATATCGATCGCGATCATTCCGATGGCTGCTGAAAATAACTGGTCGCCGTCGGTACAGGGAGGTGTGATGGCGGCCTTTTTTATTGGCTACTTAACCCTGCAGATACCCGCTGGCTATCTGGCCGATCGTTTTGGCGGTAAGTGGGTTTTGGGCGGAGGTGTCCTGCTGTGGTCGCTGTTTACGCTCTTGACGCCTCCGGCGGCCGCACTTGGGCTTTCTGCGCTATTGGCCTGCCGATTCCTGATGGGTGTTGCTGAGGCGGTGACCTGGCCCTCGATCTATGCGCTCTATGCGAAGTGGGTCGCTAGTGACAAGCGCGCAACGGCGGTCGGGTTCATGAACTCGGGCATTGCGGGTGGCAGCGTGATTGCGCTGGTCGCGACGCCATTTATTATCGAGGCATTCTCGTGGCAGGCCGCATTTTATCTCTACGGTGCCGTGGGTCTCGTCTGGTTTTTGGTCTGGACGCCGACTACCCGTTCGCGGCCACCGTTTCCCACTGAAGATCCGGACCGCGAGGATAACGCAGTGGCTGCAGCAGAGGCCGCAGCAGATGTCGCAGCAAAGAGCCCCGTAGCGGATACTGAGCCGTCCCCAGCGCACTCCAATGAAGCACCTTTACCGCGGATTACGCCCGCCGCACTGTTGCGCTCGCCGGCTGTATGGGCGATTGCGGTGGCGCATATGTGCGCCAACTGGACGATATTTTTGATGTTGTCCTGGCTGCCAACCTATATCAACCAAGGCCTGGGGGCCGACTTCTCCACGATTGGTCTGCTTGCTGTGCTGCCTTCGGTGGCAGCGATGCTGTCGACGCCGATTGCGGGTCGTGTCTTCGATCGTGTCGTCAACGGCGGTGTACCGCGCCTTCGTGCACGTCGTATCATGCAATCTCTCGCCTTTGGTAGTATCGCGCTCGGTCTCGGCGTGTTGGGTTATATCGAATCAGTCGGCTTAGCGGTTGTTGTTGTGACGCTCAGCAATGCGATGACCGCGTGCTGTGTCGGCGGCTTTGCGACCAACCACTTGGATATCGCGCCCAATCAGTCAGGCATGCTGATGGGAGTTACCAACACAGCGGGTGCGATGGCGAGCGGACTTGCGGTGTTTGTATCCGGCGTAGTCCTTCAGTACACAGGTTCCTGGATCGCGGTCTTTCAGCTCGCGGCCTTGGTAGCCATTTTTGGGGCGGTGTTTTACTGGCGCTATGCCAGTGTTTCCCGCGAATTCGATTGATTAACAATTAGGAAAGTTGATGAAACCTGAAACGATTGCACTACACGAAGGGTATGACGGAGACCCCGCTACCAACGCGGCAACGACACCGATTTACCAAACGACGTCGTTCACCTTTAACGACACCCAGCACGGTGCTGACCTCTTCAATTTGGCGGTGCCCGGAAATATTTATTCGCGCATTATGAACCCGA
>CBFHHJ010000120.1:3319-5024 GCA_965655505.1 Luminiphilus sp. | reverse complement strand
CACCGCCAAGTTGCCACTTTGATTCCGGCACGATCTCGGCGAAGACAATCGTGGGGCCTGACTCAAGTGGTGTGACGTTAACGCTTGCGCCCTTGAAGTTCACGGTCCCATCGAGGGAGAGAATGTTGCCAACAATGTCGACGGTCGCCGGTTGGTCGTCGCTGCTTCCGAATTCACCGGCGAGTAGGGCGGTGCGTAGCTCACCTGAGTCATAAGCAGGCTCCAGTGTCAGGCACGTCACCTCGCCAATAGCACCCGAAGCCATAGTTACCCTAAAGTCACCTGGGTACAGAGTTTTAATGTCGATTTCATGGGAGAAGATGACGGGCATGCCGTCGGCGCCGCCGGCGCCTTCACAGGCCACCCTGTCGGCGGCGCCTCTTGGCAAGGTGTTATCCAGACCAAAGAAGGCAGAGATCAATTCAGCGTCAAGACCATCCGCATGCCTTGTGTTTGTTATATCCGTCTCGGTCGTGTCGGATTGCGCATAGGCATCGAGCGTTCGTTCATAGGTTGCGATATCCAGGGCCCGCTGCGCCGGCGCGCATCCGAGGAGGGAGAGGGTGCAAATGGCAAAGAACACAGTGGCCAATCGTCTTAGCATTTTTCGAGCGCCTTTTAGTCAAGCCTGTAGTGGTGTGCAGTGACGTGCAGTGGCACGTTGCCCCGTCGACCAGCGCATAGCGTTCGCCAGTTGAACACACAGCCTAGCACCGGGCGCCTTCTCATAAAGACAAACTAGTTTGGAATTCAAGATCGATATCGAGCGGGCGGGGGTGCGAATTGTGATCCGTGCTCAGATCGCCGCTGCTTCGCGTAACCACTCGTGAAGTTTGGTTTTGTCGGGGACTTTGACGCAGCGATAGCCGGTCGTGACCAACCCCAATTTTACGAGCTCTTTCAGGGCATTGCCGATGGCGACCTCTGAAACACCGAGTAATTCGGCAAAGTCTCGCTGCCGGCACGCGACCCCTTCATCCAACTCACCGCGGCCAGTATGGATGTAGATGACCTTGGCAAGACGTTCAGACACGCTCAAAGTCAGCGCATCATCGTAGAGTTCCAGCACGCCGTTGAGCCGTGCGGTATTGCAACGCCAGATGCCAAGGGCGAATCCGGGTTGGTGCCGCAGTAGGTCGTCGAGAACGTGAGCTTTGATGACATGGAGTTCACAATGTCCGACAGCAAAACCATCGTGAGTATAGGCAGCGCTGTGCAGGCCGATGTCTCCGAAATGCCCGCCGGGTCCCAGTACTGTCACCAGATTGAACGACCCGTCGGGGCGAAACCGTCCGAGACGCACCGAGCCAGCGGCGACAATGCAAAGTCGTGGGGAGACATCGCCCCGTGAATGCAGCGTTTCGCCATCTTCAAAGACTTTCCGCTGCGCGCGTTCGCAGGCGACCTGATAGGCCTCAGCGGGCAAGTAGTCGCGCAACGTGCCGACGCGAAAATCCAAGTTGTCCATGTTCCGGATAATAACCGCAACGGATTACCAAGTCCCTTGCGGTTTTAAGCAAACGCCTGAAAGGCGGCGCTAGAAGATTTTCTTACTCTTTCGGCTCAAGGTGTTCAACGTCGATCGCTACCACCTCTGCAACCGTCATCCGAACCAGATCGCCGGCGATGAGTTCACGAGCAAAATCTCGCCCCTCTGGGCGTTGCACGACAATGGCTTCTAGGGCGCCATTCGGCGCGAAGAATG
>CBFHHJ010000120.1:0-3309 GCA_965655505.1 Luminiphilus sp. | reverse complement strand
CGCTTGGGGGTCAAGTTTTTCAACAGCGTAATCGAGTTCATAGTGCAGGCGGATCGTGTCACCAACCTCGACCTGGGCGAAGTTGCGCACCTCGGGGCCAGCGGTAATTGACATTTCACCGCCTTTAGGCCCGCGCAGAGTGATCAATCGTTCGTCTTGATCGATTGCTGTGACTGTTGCGGCGAGGTCGACTACATCGCTAAATGTGACTACGTCCTGCGCCTGAACGCCAGAAGCCAACATTGCGGCGACTCCGGAAGCTGCTAGAACACGGCGAAAGCCGTTTAGTGAAAAATTCATTGTTTGATCCCTCGTTAGTGTCAGCAGGCACTATCTATTAAAAAAAGTGCCTGCTATTCAAAGTGCCTGCGCTGTTTACCAATGCCTGCGGCGTTTGAAGCGAATGAGATTCTATACGTCAAAGATTTGCGTACTCAAACCCTACGTAATATGCCACGTCATAAGTCTCATACTGGAAGTTGAGCTCTCTGCGAGCTTGATACGCGTAATAGGGCTCGTCGGTTAGATTCTGAACCTTTACAAACACTCGCAGGTTATCTGTGGCGTTTACGTAGCCGGACAACTGCACGTTGGTTGTGTCGTCTTCGTAGACGTCCTCAAAGGAGTCCTCAAGATCTCCGGCCTCGATGAACGCCTTGGCGCGATATTGGGTAGCGAGGCGCAGGGACAGCCAATCATTTTCATAACCCACTGTGAGGTTACCCACAGCTTCAGCTTGGTTCGGCAACATAATGTCCCGAGATCCGCCTTCAAAATCGATGGTGGTTTCAGCGTCCACGAATGTCATGTTGGCATTAACCAGGAAGCCTGACTCCCAAGTGTAGATCGCATTAAATTCGATGCCCGCAATGTAGGCCTCTTCGGCGTTTAGAAACGTCTCGATCTCGTAGCCATCGAGGCTTCCAGTGCCATCGACGGTCGCTTCGTAGATATAGTTTTCAATATCTTTGTAGAAAACGCCGGCGGAGAGCACCGCGTTGGCGCTGGGATAGTACTCCGCCATTACATCGATGTTGGTGGAAAGCAGGGGGTCGAGATCTGGATTGCCCTGAGCGATTGTGAACTCGTCGTCACCGGGGTTGTCAACGCGCACTCTCCCGGGTGTGATCTGCTCAAACGTCGGCCGTGCCATCGATGTGCCCAGTGCAGCGCGCATCACGAAATCGTCACTGAGGTTCCATCGTGCACTTATCGAAGGGAAGAAGTTGGTGTAGTCGGTAGAGTAGGATGTCGCGATGACACTCGTCGTATCTGACTCGGCGTCCTCAAAGTATTCAAATCCGTTGGCTTCGATATCGGTCATCTCGGCACGCAAACCATAGGTGAGCTCGAGATCCCCGAATTGCTGAGTTAATTGCAGGTAGCCTGCATAGACATTTTCGTCAATCTCGGTGTCTGCGACGACAGAGTCTTCTTCTACCCGTTCAATATCGGAAAGGTCGGCTAGCAACGCTTGGCTATACGCTGATGCATTGATGCCCGGTCCGTAATTTGGATCAAGCGTGTAGTCGAGCGTGGTTGCCCATGCAGCCAGGTTTGTATCGAGCTCGGCTCCGCCCGATTCGAAAACATTTTCGTCAGTTGTTTTGGTTCGCAAGTTCACTTTTACGCCAAACTTGAGCTCGCTTTCAGCACCGATGAAGGTCAGGCCGCGTGCGAGATCCGCCCGCATGGTGGTGATCTCATCCTCAAAAAGCACATCGACCAATTCGACTTCATCAAGCTCGTAGTTGGCAGGGTCGGCAAAGCCTGCGTCGGGCAGCACAGTGAGTACGTCAGTACCTGAAAGTCCCACATTGATGTCGTCTGCATACTCAAATACCGGGCCTGAATCGCTCGATAGGCCTTGCTCTTCATCGGATTTGCTATAACCGACGCTGTACTGCACGGTCCAGTCGTTTACCCGGGATTCACCACCCCAGAGCAGTGACAGAATTGATTGCACCTCTTCCCGGTATTTTGCCTCTTTCTGTACAACAGCAGCCCCAGCCTCTGCACCAGGCAACTGGGGGTCATCCCACTCATAAATTGTCGCATTGCGCGCCTCGGTATCGCCAAACTCTGAGTACAGAGTGCGCACATACATATCGGTATCGGGGCTCAAGCGATAGTCAAAATTTAGGCCTAAACCCAAGCGATCTCGAGTGACCAGATAGTCTCGCTGCTCCAAATCGGTCGTTCCTTCGAGAACACCCTCGGCTTCGCTCCAGCCACCGCCGGTTTCAACGTTGTCGTTGGCGAGGTCGCGATCAAAATAAGAAAGCGTGAAAGCAACTGCCAGATCGTCTTCACCGCCATTGGTGGCAAAGGTGTTGGTGGCAGTCAGGCCGACTTTGGGGCTCCAACTTTCGTTTAAGCTGTTGTAATAGCTTTCACCCGTTACGCGGTAGTAGAGCCCATCCTTATCAAAGCCCGACAAAGACTTGATGTTCACTGCGCCGCCGAGCGAGTTGGCATCGTGTTCGGGGAGCAGAGTTTTGACGACTTCAACGCTGGCGATGATGTCGTTGGGCAGAACGTCCAGCGGGACAGCGCGGGAATCACCTTCCGGCGTTGGTAGGTCAATGCCATTGATTTGCACGTTGTTGTAGTTTTCGCCAAGACCCCGAATCGTGACATAACGACCCTCACCTTGGTCGTTGACGATGCCGACACTGGAGAGTCGGCCGAGTGCTTCAGCCATGTTTTGGTCTGGGAAGTTTCCGGCTCGTTCGACATCAAGTACCGAAATGATGCTCTTCGAATCTCGCTGCTGTGAAATGGCTGACTTGGCGGCGCTGACCTGCCCGTAGACTAATACTTCTTCCATTTCCAGATCTTGAGCTGAAACGGTTATACCAGCAGAGGCAAGGGAAATGGCGAGGGCCAGACGCGAATGGGGAAATGACATAAGAGCAACTCCTTAGATGAGAGGAGCCGCATGTTGACCAAGGACAATGAAAACCAAATGAACGATTTGTGAAGCTTTCTTTTCAAAGCCTCATCGCGCAGGGTCGCTTGGGTTGGGTTGGGTTGGGTTGGGTTGGGTTCAGGGGCTGTTGATCGCGCCCGAACGGCGTGGGAACTGGAATTCGAATGCCACTTCAGGGGTGCCGCTTTGATCGTTGGGTGTGGTCACCATCGTGACTATTCCATTTTCCTGTCCCAAGGAAACATGGGCAAAACCCCAGGTCATACCTTGCATCCAGTGACCTTCGTAGGCGGGATACGTCGCCTCCTGGTATTGATGAAAGCGTGGGTTGATTGCGCGTTGCTTGGCGCCCGCACCCGAAACGATGAGCGGTAGCG
>CBFHHJ010000119.1:0-5024 GCA_965655505.1 Luminiphilus sp. | reverse complement strand
GTTTACTTTGACACCTGTGTTTACCATCAGCCCGGTATCGACCTGCTATTTCGTGTTATCGACATTGATAACATTTTGTTTGGATCCGAGATGGTGGGTGCTGTGCGCGGCATTGATCCAGAAACCGGCCAATACTTCGATGACACAAAGCGCTACGTCGATGCGCTAGACCTGTCAGAGACTGATCGTAATAAGGTGTATGAGGGTAATGCCCGACGGGTGTATCCACGCTTAGACGCAACGCTCACAGCGATGGGTAAGTAAGCTATGAGCGAATTTACTATGGATTTTGGCTGGCGCGTCTACCACCCCAACCCCAGTAAGCCACGTTTCGTGGCGCCGCCGGGTGCCGTGGATGCCCACTGCCATGTCTTTGGCCCCGGGGATACATTTCCGTACGCGCCAGAGCGTAAGTACACCCCTTGTGATGGCCCCAAAGAGAAACTGTGGGCGCTGCGTGATCATCTGGGACTGAGTCGCAATGTGATTGTGCAGGCAACCTGTCACGGCGCCGACAACCGTGCGTTAGTCGACGCGCTGGAAGATTCAGGCGGGTTGGCCCGCGGCGTTGCAACGGTGCACAGAGACGTGACCGACGAGGAATTGCAGCGGCTTCATGATGCGGGTGTTCGAGGCGTTCGGTTTAATTTTGTAAAGCGCTTGGTGGACAAGCTACCCTTTGATTCTCTCGTAGAGATTTCTCAAAAAATCGCGCCACTCGGCTGGCACGTGGTCATCTATTTTGAGGCCCCCGAATTACCGCAGCTGTACGATTTCTTCGCGGCGTTACCCACTGATGTCGTTGTCGATCATATGGGTAGGCCGGATATCAGTAAGCCAATTGATGGTGAGGAATTTTCGTTGTTTCTGCGGCTGCTCGAAGAGAATGAAAATTTTTGGTGCAAAGTGAGCTGTCCGGAGCGCCTGACTCAACAAGCCTCCTACAGCTACGACGATGTGGTGCCATTTGCCCGTCATGTTGTCGAGACGTTCCCGGATCGCGTGTTGTGGGGTACTGACTGGCCTCACCCCAATATGCGTTCCCATACGCCAGACGAAGGCGTGCTTCTAGACTTTGTGCCACGGATTGCGACAACGGCTGAGTATCAGAAGAAGCTACTGGTCGATAACCCCATGCGGCTGTATTGGCCTGAGCAGGTGTCGGCGTAAGGAAGTTCGGGCATAAAGAGCTTAGATTCAACGAATTAGGAGCAATGAAACAATGAAAGTACTGCTCTCAGGCCCTGGCGCCTTTGGTATCAAGCACCTTGATGGCATTAAGAATATCGACGGTGTTGAGGTTGTGTCTCTCGTGGGCCGCACCCTCGAAAAAACGCAGGATGTCGCCCAGCAATATGGTATCGACCACGTTTCGGTAGATCTTGAAACTGCACTCGCTGAGACAGCGGCGGACGCCGTTATCTTATGCACACCCACCCAGCAACACGCAAAAGAGTCGATCCAGTGTATGCGAGCGGGTAAGCATGTGCAGGTGGAAATTCCACTTGCCGATACTTGGGCCGATGCTGAGGCGGTGATGCAGACTCAGAAAGAGACGGGGCTGACCTGCATGGTGGGCCATACACGGCGGTTTAACCCTTCGCACCAATGGGTTCACCAGCGCATCACAGCAGGCGAGCTGAACGTTCAACAGATGGACGTACAGACCTATTTTTTCCGTCGAAAGAACATCAATGCCAAAGGAGAGGCCCGCAGTTGGACCGATCACCTGTTATGGCACCACGCGGCACACACGGTTGATTTGTTTGCCTACCAGGCCGGATCGCCCATTGTAAAAGCCAACGCAATTCAGGGGCCGATCCACCCAGAGCTCGGTATCGCGCTGGATATGTCCATTCAGATGCAGGCTGAAAACGGCGCCATTTGCACCCTGTCGCTGTCCTTTAACAACGATGGGCCACTGGGAACCTTCTTCCGATACATTTGTGACAACGGCACCTACATTGCCCGTTACGATGATCTTGTTGATGGGCGCGAGCAGGTTGTCGATGTGTCGGCGGTAGACGTGTCTATGAACGGCATCGAACTACAGGACCGCGAATTTTTTGCCGCCATTGCCGAGGGCAGAGAGCCGAATTCCAGTGTCGCCAAAGTGCTGCCTTGCTACAAGGTTCTTCATGATCTGGAACAACAGTTAGTAGGTTGAAGCCGGTGACGATGATTCAACGCAGCATAAACGCCCACAACGTCGGAGCCATTGGTCTGGGGTGTATGAATCTCAGCCACGCCTATGGACATCCGCCGGAAAAGCGCGACGCGATTCACTTACTGCACCACGCTTACGATATCGGTGTGCGGCATTTCGATACGGCAGCGCTCTATGGTTTTGGGAGTAATGAGCAGCTCGTCGGGGAAGCGCTCAGCCATCGTCGCGGCGACATCTTCCTCGCAAGCAAATGTGGCATGACCGGTGTCGACGGCAAGCGAGTGATTGATGGTCGGCCTGAGACACTGGTAAAGACTCTGGAGCAGTCTTTGAAGAGCCTTAAGACTGACCACCTCGACCTTTATTACCTGCATCGCTGGGACAAGTCTGTACCGGTGGAGGAGAGCGTAGGGGCGCTTTCAAAAATGGTAGAGCAGGGCAAAATTGCCGCGATCGGCCTGTCTGAAGTCTCGGCAGAAACACTGCGTAAAGCTCATTCAGTTCACCCAATTTCAGCGGTGCAAACCGAGTACTCGCTGTGGACGCGCAACGCAGAGATTGCCGTTTTAGACGCGTGCCTCGAATTAAACGTGGCATTTGTCGCCTTTAGTCCGTTGGCGCGAGGCTTTCTAAGTGGTGGCGTGGGTGACACATCGGCGATGGCCGAGAAAGATATCCGACGCGGTATGCCGCGTTTTCAGGCGCCAAATTATGCGCGAAACCAGGGTTTATTTGATGAGTTAACACAGCTCGCGGACGAGGCAGGGTGCACGCCGGGTCAGCTTGCGCTGGTTTGGCTGCTGCAGCAAGGCGAACACATTATTCCGATTCCCGGTACTCGAACTGTTGCACATTTGGAAGAAAATTTTGCGGCGGGACAGTTAGACCTTGCTCCCGCCATCCTTGAGCGAGCGTCTGAACTGATCAATGAGCAGTCGGTGACAGGATCACGTTATCCGGCGGCGACGCAGGCTGAAATCGACACCGAGGAGTTTGAGTAAATGACTTGGAAGAAGCACGACTATGACGACATCCCGGGTAGCTACGTGTTCGACGGGCAGCGCGCACATAATTCCTATGCACTCAACAAACTCTTTTATTCGTTCAACGAAGAGCGGTGTCGTAAAGCGTTTGATGCTGACCCGGAAGCCTACTGCGAGAAGTTTGGATTAACCGACGAACAGAAAGCGCTGGTTGTTAATCAGGACTTTTTAGGGGTGCTTCGATCCGGCGCAAATATCTACTTCATGGCGAAATTCGCGATTCCCCGCGGCATGAGCGTGCAGGACGCGGGTGCTGCTTTCCAAGGTGTGACGGGCGATGAATTTAAACAGAAGCTCCTCGATAAGCGGGAAGGGCTCGTAGAGCGACTTGAAAAGGAAGGTGGATACTGGAATGGCTGAAATCATTGGTGGCATCACCACTTCACACATTCCAGCGGTTGGGAATGCGATTAGCGACGGCGTGACCCAAGAGCACTATTGGAAGCGATTCTTCGATGGCTACGGGCCTGTCAAGGACTGGCTGGCCGAGAAGCAGCCCGACCTTATCGTTGTGGTTTACAACGACCATGGTCTTAACTTTTTTCTGGACAAGATGCCCGCATTTGCTATTGGCTGCGCCGACGAATACCAGAATGCGGATGAAGGCTGGGGATTGAAGCCTGCCTCGCCGTTTACCGGTGATGCAGCGTTTTCATGGCATGTTGCTGAGTCGCTTATTGGTCAGGAATTCGACATGTGTACCTGTCAGGAAATGCTGGTGGATCACGGTTTTGTGAATCCGATGCGCGTCCTGTTTGGTGATCACGAGGTTTGGCCGATCAAATCAATTCCACTCGCTGTCAACACGGTCCAGCACCCCCTACCAAGTGCTCGCCGATGCTACAAGCTTGGACAGGCGTTGAAGGTGGCTATTGAGTCCTATCCGGAAGACATGAAAGTGGTGATTGCGGGTACTGGCGGTATGTCGCATCAGTTGCAGGGCGAACGGGCGGGCCTTATCAATGTTGAATACGACCTCGAGTGCATTGAGAGCATTATTAATGATCCCGATTGGTTTGCGGATCAAAGCACGGCATCAATTATCGAATTGGCGGGTACCGAGGGAATTGAAACCATTATGTGGTTAGTGATGCGCGGTGCGCTTGGCGACAAGGTGAATTGCTTACACAAGCACTACCACGCACCGATCTCCAATACCGGCGCCGGGGTGCTGTTGCTAGAGGGTACTGAGTGAGCCTGAAAAACCAATGTCTCGCGAAGACGGACGGACACTTTGAGCAGCGCTGATCCGTTTATTTTTTCTTCAGTGGATTTCTACTTTTCTTAATTAGAGCGGTAAAAAATCCGTCATTAAACATTGAAACCTAAACAGTTGGTGTCAGATAGATGAGAACAGATCAAGCCTACAGCGATATTCCCGGCACTTACGTGCTCGACCCGCAACATTCTAGGATGGGTTATCACCTCAATATGTTCTGTATGTCGCTCAATAAAGTTGAAAACCGCGAACGGTTTCGCGAGGACGAAGAGTCATACCTCGATCAATTCCCGATGACGTCGGAGCAACGACGAGCGGTGCTGGATCGGGATTGGGTCGGGATGCTGCGCCTGGGGGGCAACATCTACTACACCTTTAAAATTGCGATTTTTGATGGGCTGAATATGCAGGAAGTCGGTGCGCTCATGAGCGGCGTTGAGGCTGCGGAATTTCAGAAAATGATGATTGATGGTGGCCGTCCTATCGATGGCAATCGATTTACTTCGGAGTGGGAAAACAATGGCTGATCTATTCGCTGGTATTGGTACCTCGCACGTGCCCGGAATTGGTGCCGCGGTCGACCACAAAAAAACCC
>CBFHHJ010000118.1:4299-5022 GCA_965655505.1 Luminiphilus sp. | reverse complement strand
AGTGCGCCCGTGACAAGCGGCCTAAATTGGGTGCGCTCAACATGTCCATCCAGCTCTCTGTCGGCAAGGTCATTCGCCGTACAGCCCGCAGCGCGCATGACGACAACGCCGATGGCGAAAATCACTGCCAGCTGCCAGCCGGGCCAGCCACCATTGGCGATTACGAGCGCCCAAGCGGTTGGCGCACCCAGCAGGTAGGTGCCGATCGGCTTATCAAAGCGCATCACCTCCAGTAGGGCCCGAAGCTTCGTTTGAGGTGGCGGTGTGGCGATATCGGTCAGCGCCATTAATGGTTCCCAAAAGTGTGTTGGTTGTGTGGCGTTGTGCCCGGTGTCATTCGTCGATCCCAATGGGTGAGTCTAGCGCGTCTTGCCTGCCTCGGCCTCTCCACAGCCTTTGTACAGCGCATGTAGCGGCCTTTTGCCATTATCAGCGCCTATCACACCCGCGCAAAAGCCTGTCGTTCGCCGGTCCAGCGAGCAACTAGCTCACTGGCGGCGCCGGGGTCGCTGTGTTCCAGGGTATTGGCTATGTCTGAGACCGTATCAAGTAGATGTTCGTGTTCGGGTAGTTGCGCGACGCGAAATGACATCAAACCCGTTTGGCGCGTGCCCAGTAGCTCCCCCGGTCCCCGAAGGCGGAGATCCTCCTCAGCGATAAAAAAGCCGTCATTACTGTCACGCATGACCTGCAAGCGGGCTTGTCCGTTGTGGCTTAAGGGGT
>CBFHHJ010000118.1:0-4159 GCA_965655505.1 Luminiphilus sp. | reverse complement strand
ATTACCGTCGTGGCTACCAGAACCGCAATGTCACCACGTTTAAAGGCGGCCATGGTGTTCTCTTTTTCGGCGCTCGGCATGCGGCCGTGTATTAGACCAACGGGGATATTGGGTAGCTGTTCTTGCAGCAAGGCAGCGGTATTCTCTGCAGGACGGGCATCCAGCGCTTCCGACTCCTCAATAATGGTACACACCCAGTAAGCCTGCTTGCCTTCATCGCATGCCTTGCCGAGTCGGTCGATCACCGCATCCCGTCGGCGGTTGTCAACGAGGGAGGTCTTTACGGGGGTCCGCCCGGGTGGCAGCTCGTCGATCACCGAGCAGTCGAGGTCCGCGTAGGCCAGCATCGAGAGCGTTCGGGGGATGGGAGTTGCTGTCAGCACCAATTGGTGAGGAAGGATGTTGTCGATACCTTTCTGGGCTAGCGCCAAACGTTGGTGAACGCCAAAGCGATGCTGTTCGTCGATGATCGCCAGGGCTAAATCGGCAAAAAGGACCTCATCCTGAAACAGTGCGTGAGTGCCGACAATTAATCCAGGACGGCCCTCTGCGATGTCTGCGAGCGCAGCTTTCCGGGCTCGACCTTTGACTTTGCCGCTTAACCAAATGACCGGGACGTCAAGGGGCGCAAACCACTCCGTGAAGGTTCGCAGGTGCTGCTCGGCAAGCAGCTCCGTGGGTGCCATCAGCGCGACCTGATGCCCTGCATCGATAGCCGTTAACGCCGCAAGTGCTGCCACCAGCGTTTTGCCCGATCCGACATCCCCCTGCACGAGTCGCAACATCGGGGTCGGTTGGCGCAGGTCATTAGCGATGTCATCGAGGACGCGAGATTGTGCGCCGGTTGGTGCGAACGGCAGGCTTGCCAGGAGCGCCTGCTGCCGCTGGGATGTTGGTGAAATCGCTCTGGCGGAGAGTGCCCGCTCCCTAGCGCGAAGGGCTCTAAGTGACAACTGATGGGCGACCAACTCTTCAATAGCCAGACGAAGTTGCGCCGGGTGTTGCCAGTTCGAGATTTCCGCCAGCGCAGCACCGGTTGGCGGTCGATGTAAGTAAGTGATCGCTTCTTCCAAAGAATAGCTGGCGGGGGCGTGGCTCCCCAAGAGATCGGCAGGGGGGCTACCTTTAAGCGCGGCGAGCGCTTGCTCAGTGAGGTTTCTCCAGACGGTTTGGCCGATCCCTTCGACCGTGGGGTAAATCGGCGTTAGCGCTGCATCAAGGGTAATTTCTTGGTTGCCCAGGCGATATTCAGGGTGAATGATTTCAAAGCCATTAGTGCTGCGTCGTGGCTGGCCGAAGAGCGATATCGGTGTCCCCGGCGTCATTTGCGCAACTTGAGCCTGCCGAAAGTGAAAGAATCTGAGGGTTACAAAGCCCGTATTGTCAGCGATTTTGGCGACCAGCGATCGACGGCGCCCCGGCACCACGCTGGCAATGCGGACCTCCCCTTGCACGACCGCCTCCACGCCATCTTTGAGGCCACCTATGGGTGTGAGTTGGGTCCGATCCTGATAACGCAGGGGGAAGTGGAAGAGCAAGTCCTCGACCGAGTTTAGGCCAAGCTCACTCAGGCGTTGACCGAGTTTGGGCCCGACACCTTTTAAAGTGGAAAGAGGTATTGCCAGGGGCTGATTGGTCAATGTGGGGGCTTTCCGGTCTCAGGGTTGGCATACTTGTCCCCATAATAGCGATCTGAGGATGTTAGCGTGAAGCCACCACACCTATTAATTGTCGGTTGTGGAGATATCGGTACGCGGGTCGGTCTGACGCTGGCTGCCCAGAGTTGGCGGGTGACCGCAGCGCGTCGATCGCCCCAGAACCTGCCTTCGGAGTTTCATCGCTTACGGTGTGATTATACCGACTTGGACAGCCTAAGGGTCTTAGCGGAGGGCACACCTGACTATGTCCTATTCACGCCGCTGCCGGCAGATCGCAGCGCTGCTGGATATGAGCTTGGTTATCGTGAGGCGACTGCCAGCTTATTAACGAGCGGTTTAGCTAGCCGGTTAACGGCAGGTATTCTCGTATCGTCTACCCGGGTTTTCGCCGAGGGCTCAGGGGGCTGGGTCAATGAGCAGTCACCCCTGACTGAAAGCGATCCAGCCGCATCTGCCATTCGCGGTGCTGAAGTCGACTTTCTAAAACGTTGCCCCAACCCTCTAGTGGTACGCGCATCGGGTCTTTACGGCGCCAACGAAGGCATGTTGATGGCTCGAGTTGCCCGCGGCGAGGCCAGCGCTGATCCCGCCCGATTTAGTAATCGAATACACCGGCAAGACCTCGCGGCACTGATTGTGTTTGCGCTGAAGGAAGCCAATAAGGGCAAACCGGTCACAGGCGTGATGATTGCTTCTGACAGTGAGCCGACCCCGATTGGCGAGGTTGAACAATGGCTGGCCGCTCGTCTTGGCGTCGCGCTCTCACCGGCGGCCAATGCGTCAGCTGCGCAGCGAGGCAACCGCCAGTGCGATAACCGGCGAATGTTGGCGAGTGGATTCCAATTGCAGTTTCCCAGTTATCGAGAGGGTTATGGAGCCGTCCTGAGTGGACGGAGCTCAGCTTCGATTTAAGCGCCTTATTTCGATATCACCAGCGTTAAACGGCCAGAATAGCCTCTACCTCGATGGCCACGCCTTTGGGGAGTGCGGCCACTTGCACGCAGGCCCGAGCCGGATAAGGTTCTTTGAAGAACCTCGTCATAATCTCATTGACCGTCGCAAATTCCCCGAGATCGGTCAGAGAAATATTGATTTTCACTGCATCGTCCAGGGCGCCGCCGGCGGCATCCGCCACGGCAGCTAGGTTCTTAAACACCTGGGTTGCTTGCGCTTCGATGCCACCGTCCACGACGGTCATGGACTCGGGGTCAAGCGGGATTTGTCCGGAAATCCAGACGGTGTTGCCCACTTTTATCGCTTGGGAATAAGGACCAATGGCGGCAGGTGCCGCTTGAGTAGCGATGACGGCTCTATTGGACACGGTTGGTCTCCTTTTGACTGGACCTGCAGAGTGATTTGTCTAGTGTAAGAGTTGAAGTGATGCCGATCTAGCGTCGAGCGCTACGGGCGACCCGGTGCACGCCGTCAATTATCCGCAGCCGTTTCATTATCCGCGCTAAATGGATTCGGCTATTCACGCTCATTTCGAGATCGATGTAAGTAAACTGGAAATCCTTGTCAGTCGTTGAGATCCGATCAATGTTGATGCCCACCGCACTGAGGCGCGTGGCGATCACTGCGATCAACCCGCGGCGGTTTTGTGCTTCGACTCGAAGGGCAACGGGGAAGGTGCCCTCCACTTCTTGATCCCAGCGGAGGTACATAATGCGTTCGGGCTGTTCGCGCATCTCCGCGAGGTTCCTGCAGTTGTCTCTGTGCACCACAAGGCCTTTTTCGGGGCTCAAATAGCCGCCAATAGGATCGCCAGGTAATGGGCAGCAGCACTTAGCATAGGTCACCACAAACCCTTCAGTGCCTCGAATTGCTACAGCTTCTGACTTTTCGGGGTCCCAGGGGCCAGATGCGGCACCCGCCAAGTGACCGGCGCAAATTTGTGGCAGCAGATTACCCAGTGCTATGTCGACCAGCACAGTATCGATGCTGTTGCGACCGAGCCGATGCAGGCCCTCGGCAACCTGCGCTTCGGAAAGATCTTCGAAACGCGTATCCAGGGCCATCAGCGCCTTATCGAGCAGGTTTCTACCGAGTTCAACCGAGTCTTCCTGGCGTTGATCTTTGAGGAAGTGGCGGATGTGGGTACGCGCTCGCGCAGTGACGACGTAGTTAAACCACGCAGGGCTGGGCCGCCCGCTGGGCGACGTAACAATCTCCACTGTCTGTCCGCTCTGAAGAGGTTCTGATAATGGCGCCAGTCTTCGATTGATGCGGCACGCCACGCAGCGATTGCCAATATCGGTATGAATGGCATAGGCCGCGTCTACTGCGGTGGCTCCCCGCGGCAGCTCCATAATGTCGCCTTTGGGCGTGAAGACGTAAACCTCATCTGGAAACAGGTCAATTTTGACGTTCTCGATAAATTCGAGAGAGTTACCTGCTCGTTGCTGCATTTCTAGCAGGCCTTGTACCCACTCGCGCGCGCGGGTGTGGGAGCCGCTCGCAGATCCCTCCTCGGATTTGTAGAGCCAATGGGCCGCTATCCC
>CBFHHJ010000117.1:0-5101 GCA_965655505.1 Luminiphilus sp. | reverse complement strand
ATTTGCGAGAGTAAGGGGAACACCGAGTTCGTTGTTGCGATTACCTTCGGTGGCCAGCACCTGCCCCGCCTCAGCGAGCACACTAGCCAGAAAATTCTTCGCGGTGGTTTTTCCCGCGCTGCCAGTAATGCCGACTAAAACACCGTCAAACGGGGACCGCGCAAGGCGACCGAAAGCAGCTAACGCTTGCTGCTGATCTTCAACCACCAATTGTGGAAGGTCGGAATCAAGGGCCCTGAGCACCAACGCAGCGCCAGCACCCAGACTTTGCGCCTTCGTCACGAAATCATGACCGTCGACCTGAGATCCGGGCAATGCTGCAAATAAATCACCCGGCTTCACTGCGCGACTGTCAATGGCCAGCCCCGAGAGACGGACGTCAGCATCCGCAAACGATGAAACCACCTGACCACCGCAGGCGTCAGCCAAAGTCGATAATGGCATCGAGCCGATCATGCCGCAGACTCCGCGAGGAGCTCTCGGGCGACATCGACGTCTGAAAAATCAGTCCGTATACCTGCAGTTTCTTGATAGGCCTCATGCCCCTTGCCGGCAATCAACACACAGTCACCCTCTTCGGCGTGCTCGAGGGCAAATGCGATTGCCTGCCGCCGATCAGGGATACGCTCTGCGGCAACTGATGTGCCCTCCAAGACGTCATCAATAATCTTTCCAGGATGTTCGCTGCGCGGGTTATCGCTGGTCACAACCAGCCGGTCTGCAAGACGCGCGGCCTCGGCACCCATCAATGCTCGCTTACCCGCATCGCGATCGCCGCCACAGCCGAACACGACCCACAGGCGTCCCGCGGTCTCAGCGCGCAATGCCGCAAGCGCGCGTGCGAGCGCATCAGGGGTATGGGCATAATCCACGACGACTTGAAAACCGCGATTGCTGAGGACGGGCTCCATTCGCCCCGGCACCGCAGAGACGCTCGCAGCAGCTTCAACCACCGCCTCGAAGCTGTACCCCAACCCCGATACCGCCATCATTGCAGCCGCCAGATTAAAGGCATTGAAACTACCGGTTAACGGCGCGCTAACGGTCTGGGTCCCCAGCGGCGTATGAATTCGAAACGTCAGTGGCAGCGCCTGCTGCACCTGGACATACACATCACTCTCTGCACTATCCAGAGAAATACCCATCGCTGGGCAGTCAACGAGTCTGCGCACCCGACGGGCAACCACATCATCAGCATTAAAAATCGCGCGCCTCAGCTGAAAGTCTTCAAACAGCGAGAGCTTAGCGCGAGCGTAGGACTGCTCATCACCGTGATAATCAAGGTGATCACGAGACAGATTGGTAAAAACCGCAGATTGAATAGAAAGGCCCGCGAGGCGACCCTGGTCAAGGGCGTGAGAGGATGCTTCGAGCGCCACATGGTCAACACCGGCATCAAGCCACTCGGCTAGCTGACGATTAAGCGAAATGACGTCTGGTGTGGTGTTGGCTGCTTCGGTAACAGGAGCGGTAAGGCGCGCTCCCAGCGTGCCGATGCTGCCCGCGGCAACGCCAAGCCCGCGCAAAATTTGCCTCACAAAATCCACAACCGACGTTTTCCCATTCGTGCCTGTGACCGCCACTAACGCCATTTGGCGACTGGGGTTGCCGTAAAAGTCACCCGCAATTTCACCCAAACGGCTTGCAAGGTTGTGTACTGGAACTACTGGCGCGTCAGCATCGGGCGTCCACGCCGACAAACCTTCCGCCTCTGCCAAGATTGCAGCCGCACCCGAATCGACTGCGGCGCCAATGTGGCGACGACCATCCGAGGTCGTGCCGGGCACAGCTACAAATGCGTCTCCGCACCTCACGCTACGACTGTCGAGGGTCAGATCGCTGGGCACTACTTCAGCCATCGTTTCAGCCATAGTGCCAATCAGGTCAGGTAACAATTGACCCAGCGAGGGGCGTTGGCGCAGCGAACTCATCACTGACCCCCTCCGATACCCGCAAGCTGTGGCTCAACTGTCGATTCGGGAGTTGGCGGCACATTGTTAATCCGCAATACGCCCTCGGTAATACGCGCATAAATCGGTGCGGCAGCGGCCCCGCCGCCGTAGCTATCCCCTTTGGGCCGGTCCACCACGACAGCAGTGACGTAGCGGGGGTTCTCAACAGGGGCAACACCGACAAACAGCGCCAAGTACTGGTCGGCGATGTATCCCTGTGGGCCCACCTTGTGGACGGTACCTGTCTTGCCACCCACGCTAAAACCCGGCACCCGGGCCTTCTTTGCAGTGCCCTCGCTGCCGGTAACACGGTGCAGAACGGTCATCACCTCTGCAGCGACCGCTTCACTGATTACCTCACGAGCGTTTACATCCTCGTCAGCAGCGCGCTTAACCAGCGTCAGCGGTACTTGGCGGCCGCCATTGGCAAACACACTATAGGCATGGGCTATCTGAAGAGGCGTCGCTGTGAGTCCGTACCCGAACGCCAAGGTAACCTTTTCAATCTCACTCCAGCGCTCGCGATCCGGCAGGAAACCCGAGCGTTCGCCGGGAAACCCAACGCTTGAGGGTTGACCCAATCCAAACCGGCGATACACGTCCAGTACGGGCTCGTGACCCAGCTCCTGGGCAATTTTGGTAACACCTACCTGGCTCGACTTCTCGATCACCCGAGACACCGAAATCTCGCCGTAATTTCGGGGGTCAGGAAGCACCTTCCGACCGACGCGAATGCGCCCGGGGGATGTATCAATCATGGTTTCCTTGGTGAACTTCCCACTCTCTAGAGCAGCCACCAAAGTCAAAGGCTTCATGGTGGAACCGGGCTCAAAGGCGTCGGTGACCACGCGATTTCGCGTTGCGGCATAGTCAAACCCGGCGCGGCTATTGGGGTTAAACACCGGGTGATTGGTCATAGCCAGAATCTCGCCAGTCCAAGCATCGATTGTCACTGCAGCGCCCGCATCCGCACCGGTTTCCGCCATCGCTCGCTGCAATTCTCGGTGCTGCAGGTACTGCAATCGAAGATCAATCGACAGAGCAAGGGTACGACCGGGCTGCGCGTCTTCCACCACACCAATATCGCGCACCGCGTCGCCGTGCAGATCCTTGATGTAACGCTTACGGCCGGGCGTGCCTTTAAGCCACTCATCAAAGGCCTGCTCAAGACCGGCAATGCCCTCGCCATCGACGTTAGTCAGGCCGACAACCTGCGCGACCACCTCACCCGCGGGATAAAAACGCCGATACTCACGCTCACCGCGAACACCCGGTATGCCCAGTGCCAGCACTGCTCGCGCCGCATCGGGGGTCTTGTGACGCGCGAGGTACATGAACTGCTTTTCGCTGTAGTGGGACAGTCGCTCCTCCAGCGCGGATAAATCCATGCCGAGAGCCTTTGCAAGCTGGGGCAGCTGATTAGAATCTTTGAGGTGCCGTGGATTAGCCCACAGGGACACGACGGGAGTGCTCACCGCCAGCGGCTCGCCGCGGCGGTCTGTTAACAGGCCGCGATACGCGGGAATCTCAGCGGTACGGATGGCGCGCATAGCGCCTTGCTCGCGCAGGAACGCGGCGCCACGATCCTGATCCAGGACCTGCAGCAACACTAACCGCCCGATTAGCAATGCCAACAGCGATATCAACAGCCCCGCAACTATCCAGAAACGCCAGGGCGCAACCTGCAATTGAATATCCCGGCGCTTCATTGGCGCACCACCTGCACGGCGTTGACGTCTGGGTTACCCATACCCAACTCATCTTCAGCAATCGTCGCGACCCGATGGGGACTCGCCAAGGTACTCTCTTCGAGCAGCAGCCGACTGTGGTCCTCCTGCAGCGCCCAGCGAGAGGCTTCAAGGGTTTGTAACTCGGCGTAGAACTCACGGCATATATGGGAGCTGTAGACCAATCCCAGCGCCGACGCGAGAACCGCGAGGGAGAGCCCGGGCAGCGCGAGACGGTTAGGTAAACTCTCGGCCGTCATGCCACGCGCTCCGCGACACGCATGATTGCAGAACGCGCCCGTGGATTGGCCGTCACTTCCTCAGCGCTAGCTCGAACGGCCTTACCAATAAGACGCAGGCGCTGCCCCCTGTCCGCATCAAAAATTGGCACACCACGCGGCATCGGCTTACCCCGCGATTCATCGCGCATAAACCGCTTCACAAGGCGGTCTTCCAGCGAATGAAAACTGATGACCACGAGACGACCACCAACAGCCAACAGATCAATCACCTTCGCGAGTAAGATCTCAAGATCGGCCAACTCACGATTGATATGGATACGAATTGCCTGAAACGTGCGGGTCGCCGGATGCTTGTGCTTCTCCCACGAGGGATTGGCTTCGCTGACGGTCTTTGCCAGCTGTGCGGTGCGGGTGAACGGCTGCTCTACGCGCGCCGCGACAATCGCGCCCGCAATCCGGCGAGCAAAGCGCTCCTCGCCGTAGTCTCTGAGCACTCGAATAATTTCGGATTCACTCGCGCCGTTGACGAAATCTGCCGCCGTCTCACCCGCGCGCGTATCCATGCGCATGTCGAGGGGCCCATCGTGAAGAAAGCTGAAGCCTCGCTCGCGCTCGTCCAGCTGCGGGCTTGATACACCCAAATCCAACAGCACACCGCTTAGGTTGCGACCGGCGAGCTCCAAATCGGCAAATGAATGATGAATGAACTGAAAGCGCGAATCACCCTGGGCCATTAGCCTTGCGGACTCGGCCGCCTCGGGATCCTTGTCAAAAGCAAACAACTGCCCGTCACTCGCAAGCGCGGCCAAGATACGAGCGCTGTGACCACCCCGGCCAAAAGTGCCATCGACAAAGACACTCTGCGCACCGTCGCCGTCGGCTGACGACTGCGCGACAGTGCTCGCGGGTAGCCTATCGCTAACGCCGGTCTGCGCCTGGAGTCCATTGCCCGTCGGCATGAGTGCAGCCACCGCCTCCTCAAGTAAAACCGTTTTGTGTGCTGAGGCCATCAGAGGGTCAGCGACATCAATTCAGTCGGAATATCACCTTCCGCCTCGGCAGCCAGCGCAGCCTCGCGCTCAGCCAACCAGAGGTCCTCGGACCACAGTTCAAATTTGTTGCCCTGCCCCACCAACACGACTTTCTTTTCAAGGCGCGCGTAATCCCGAAGCGGCTGAGG
>CBFHHJ010000116.1:0-5191 GCA_965655505.1 Luminiphilus sp. | reverse complement strand
TTCTATCGTGCATTTAGGCGTTGGACAGGCACGAGCTATAGCGAGATCAAACTCAACTATATCTGAGCTATATCTGAGCCATATCAGCACCGCAACTAGACCGCAGCAAAGCAGGTCTAGTAAGACCGGTTAACACGACCTTGCTGACGGCCGATCGGCATACGCGCGTTTTCCCACTGCGCATAAACGGAGTGGTGAAAGCGCGCATTTCTTTATGAGAGCGCTCGCTTATGCGGGCGTTTTCAATCTGAAGACGCACTTACTACGAAAGTGTGTGGGGAAAGCGCGTCGACGCCGCGCTATTTCGAGAACCCGTTAGCGCTGTTGCGCTACTAAAGTTTGCCAGTCAGGTCATACACCCAGTAACCCACCCACTCATGAATCGCGCGGGTGGAGCGCGCTAAGCGGTCAACCGTGGGCAACCACCCGGGAACCACGTCATCAAAGCGTGGGATCTGATGGTCAGTGGCCGCAGCCGTCACCTGTAAACCCTGATCCTCAAACAGCGCCAGCGATCGACGCATATGTGCGCCACTGGTGACCAGCAAAATGTGCTGATAGCCCGCTCGCTTTAGAATCTCAGCTGATTTGACGGCGTTATCCCAGGTCGTTCGACTGGCGGTTTCCAAAATGAGAACGTTGCGCGGAATTTTGAGGGCGACGAGCTTCTCCGCCATGAGGTCGGCCTCGGGTCGCCCGGGGGGTTCTGAACCACCGGAGAGCACAATGACCGGCGCCTTACCTGCATTGAAGAGTTCGGCCGCGGTAAACACCCGGTCAGCGGCGTTATTAAAGTCCCCACCGCGCCCAAAGCGGGACTCACCCGACATCGAACCCCCGAGCACGACGATGGCATCAGCCGATGGCAATTCTTCAGGGGAGAAGGCGGGATGGCGACCTTCGAGGGGCTGCATCAGGGCTTCGCTACCGAATTCGGTGGAAGCGCTATACATGACGATAAACGCCAGCACACCCATCAACCAGCCAAAGCCACGATTACCGACCGTCCATCCGATAATGCCCAGCAGCAGTAGGACCAAGCCCAATGACAGTGGATAAACCAGCAGTGACAGGACCTTGGTCAGAATAAACATAGGCTCAGCCGAAAGGACTCTTCAAAACAATAGTTTCTTCACGATCAGGCCCGGTGGAGATAATGTCAATGGGCGCGCCCACCAACACTTCAACCCGATCGATATAGGCGCGTGCATTCGCTGGCAACTGATCGATCTGCTTGAGACCCACCGTCGATTCAGTCCATCCCGGCATCGTCTCGTAGACTGGCTCCAGCACTTCGTAGTCACAGGCGTCGATCGGGTTCGCCGCAGGATTTCCGTCTGCGTCCTTGTAGCCAACACAAATTAATATCTCCTCCAGCCCGTCGAGCACATCGAGCTTGGTTAGACACAACCCGGAGATCGAGTTGATATTCACAGCAGCTCTCAGCGCGACCGCATCAAACCAGCCACAACGCCGTGGCCGACCGGTGGTTGCACCAAATTCATGGCCACGCTCGGCAAGTCGCTCGCCGGTGGCGTCAAACAATTCAGTCGGAAACGGTCCTGACCCCACCCGTGTCGTGTAAGCCTTGGTGATACCCAGCACGTAATCGAGGTATAGCGGACCGAAGCCCGAGCCTGTTGCCGTGCCGCCCGCAGTGGTGTTTGAACTGGTGACAAACGGATAGGTACCGTGGTCAATGTCAAGCAATGAACCTTGTGCGCCCTCAAAGAGAATATGGGCATTCGTCTTCCGATATTCATGCAGCGTTGAGGTCACATCACCCATCATCGACAGCAACTGCTCACCATCGGCCATGGCCTCATCAAATACTTGAGCGGGGTCGAGGGCTTGCACGCCGTAGTAGTGAACGAGGGAATGATTATGGTACTCAACCACGTCTCTCAGAATCGTCTCAAAACGACCGGGGTTACGTAAATCGCCCAAGCGCAACCCACGCCGCGCCACCTTGTCTTCGTATGCAGGCCCGATTCCTCGTCCCGTGGTACCGATTTTGTCAACGCCTTTACGGGTTTCCCGGGCCTGATCGAGGGCCACGTGATACGGCAAGATAAGGGGGCAAGCCGCAGAGATCATTAGGCGCTCGCGCACCGGCACGCCACGATCTTCCAACTGGCGCATTTCCTTAAGCAAGGCGGGCGGTGATAACACCACCCCGTTACCGATCAGGCACTGCACACCTTCCCGGAGAATCCCCGACGGAATGACGTGCAGAACCGTTTTCTCACCGTTGATGACCAGCGTGTGGCCCGCATTGTGACCGCCCTGGAACCGCACTACAGCGGACGCTTGTTCGGTCAGCAAATCGACAATCTTACCTTTGCCCTCATCTCCCCATTGGGTACCGAGGACAACTACGTTCTTACTCATTGAGACTCCACATGGGGAAGGGGTTCGCAACACCAGTTACCGCCGCGATTAATCAATTGTTGCGTACATCGGGGATCAACATCGCCACCCAGCGCAATGATGACCATATTGCCCTGCGCCCGCAGATTCGCAATCTCACGATCGAGGTCACGATCGAGCACATCGGGTGCTGCGATCACGCCCGGAACGGCCGGCAGTGGTCGCGCCGTCGTCGCCAGTGCTTTGAGATCACAGGCAAAACCTGTGGCGGGGCGTTCACGACCGAATACGCTGCCGACATTATCGTAACGGCCGCCTTTGGCCACCGCGCTCCCGAGGCCTTCTAGATAGGCAGCAAAGACAAGGCCCGTGTGGTACCTGAAACTGCGCAATTCGGCGAGATCGATATAAATCGAGACCTCGGGGTGCGCATGGGCAACCGCCGCTACAACCTGTTCTACTTGGTCGAGCGCCCCTGCTGCGTCGGGAAAATCTACCAGCAGCTCGCGAGCTTGTTCGAGCACAGCGGGAGAGCCGTGCAAGGTCATCAGCGCTCGCAACACCTCGGTGACGGCTGGCGGGAAGTCCACCAGCAAGCGATCAAGATCAGGCAGTGATTTGCGCTGCAGGGCGTCAAATACGGCATCACTGATCTCGGTATCACGCTCGACTTTGGCCAATACCGCCTCATAGACACCCACGTGACCAATATCCAAGGTCACGGGGCGATGGGCTCCCATCACGTCTGCCCGCTGGATCAACGTCAACATTAGATCAATCACTTCGAGATCTGCCCCGAGGTCGGCGCATCCATAAACCTCGGCGCCCAACTGAATTGGGGAGCGCCCCGCCATTACCGACTGCGGCGCACTGTGCAAGGTCGAACCCGCGTAGCACAACCGTGTCACGCCGGCCTCGCCCAGGCTGTGGGCATCAATACGCGCAGCCTGTGGCGTCATATCGGCTCGCACTCCGAGAGTGCGTCCGCTCAAACGATCGGCAAACTTGCAGGTCAATACATCAAGATCCGCACCCAAGCCCACTAATAGTGAGTCGGTGAATTCGACTAGAGGAGGAATAACGTAGCGATATCCCCAACCGGCACAGTCGTCTAATAATGCCCTGCGCAACTGCTCAACGGCCGCTGCCCGCTCAGGGAGAAGCTCATCAATACCATCGGGCAAAAGCCAGCGCTTATCTGATGTCATGGGATTATTCTGGACGGGTACACGCGTCGCTGCTTCGAAAACAAAAACGTGTGCATGCTACCACAGGGCAGAGAAAAGATTGGGCGCACTGAGGTGCGCCCGTTAGGAAGTCACGGAATTAACCGCCGGCTTTAGGGTCTCTCAAATACTTGAAAAACTCGCTGTCAGGCTCGAGCAACATCATGTCACCTCCGGAAGAGAAGGTTTCCTTGTACGCCTGCAGACTGCGCACAAAAGAATAGAACTCGGGGTCCTGATTGTAGGCTTCCGCATAAATACCGGTGGCCTCCGCATCGCCGTCACCGCGAATGATTTCAGATTCTCGAAACGCATTGGCCTCAATCACCGTCACTTCGCGGTCCGCCGACGCGCGAATACCTTCCGCCAGTTCCTGACCCTGAGAGCGCAGCTCGCGCGCTTCCTTTTCTCGTTCCGCGTTCATTCTGCGGTAAACCGAATCTGAAACATCCGGTGGCAGGTCAATTTTCTTAACCCGCACATCGATCACCTCAACGCCCAGCTCGCTATTAGCAACCAAGGACAGACGCTGCGTGATCGCCTCCATGAGCTCATCACGCTGCCCAGACACCACTTCCTGAACCGTGCGGACTGCCACTTCGTTACGCAGGCCATCGTTGATCCGCTGAGCGAGCAGACCCGCGGCACGTGCCTCTTCACCGTTTGTCGCGGTATAGAACTTGGCCGTGTCCTTGACTCGGAACTTGGCATAGGAATCCACGATCAGCGCTTTCTTTTCTTGCGTAAAGAAACGCTCAGGATTGGAATCGACGGTCAATATCCGCCCATCAAACAATCGGACGTTGTTCACGAACGGCACCTTGACGTGCAACCCTGGCTCGAGATTAGGATCAACAACCTCACCAAATTTAAGCAATACGCCCCGCTGCGTTTCACGCACCACGTACAACGAGTTCATTGCAACGACTAACAGGACCGCCGCCAGCAGGCCCGCCCAGACTTGTTTTGTACTCATCAGCGAGCACCTCTTCGTGTATTATCGTTGTTGAGCTCGCGACGCAGTTCGTCGGTGACGCGCTCGGTCAACTGGCGCAGTTCACGCTCGCTCAAGCCGCTTCGGCTCGACCCTGTAGAGGCACCACGGCCGCCACTCGGCGCTAGCTTGTCGAGGGGCAGGTACATCATGTTGTTGCCGCTCTCGACATCGACCAACACTTTACTGGTGTTCGACATCACTTCTTGAAGCGCGTCAATGTAGAGTCGCTCACGGGTTACCTCGGGGGACTTGGCGTACTCCTCAAGCAATCGCTTGAAGCGCTGGGCCTCACCGTCGGCGTTCGCCACGACCTGTTCGCGATAGGCATTGGCCTCTTCGAGCACACGCTGAGCGCGTCCACGGGCCTCGGGCACAATTCCGTTAGCGTATGACTGGGCTTCGTTTTTAACCCGCTCTTCGTCCTCGCGCGCTTTAATTACATCGTCAAAGGCGCCCTGAACCTGAGCCGGCGGCTTGGATTCATCGATGTTGATTTTCGCGATTCGGATGCCAGTACCGTAGTTGTCTAGGTAGGACTGCAAACGATCTCGCACTTCGATCGCGATTGCCGCACGGCCCTCTGTGAGTACCAGATCCA
>CBFHHJ010000115.1:0-5251 GCA_965655505.1 Luminiphilus sp. | reverse complement strand
CGGTCACTGCCCCGGTGCTGGTGGGAATGCCAGCGCCGATCATTGCTTGCCGGGCAGGGCACTGCTTAAGCCCTGCGGGCAACACACAGCCCATGAACACTTCGTCGATGTGTTCGCCAGCAACGCCGGTTTTATCGAGGGTTGCTTTGATGGCGACTGTGCCGAGCTCAGTGGCTGGTATGGTGGCAAAATCGCCCAACAATCCGCCCATTGGCGTGCGAGCGCCACCTACAATGAAAACTGATTCGCTCATACTGTTCTCCCGCGTGTTCGGCGATGCCGGTGCTTTGATCGTGATCTAATCTGGCTGTGAAGGCGCAGCATTTAGCCACACCCAGCGGTTTCACTCAATCCGCGTCGTTAGTAGATGGGTATTGGTCTGTGCCCTAGGTATCCATTGGTACGCTAAATGACTTCCCTCGAACGGCCATTCGATACCGGCGCGGTGATACACCGGCTAACTCACGAAATTGTCTGCTGAAGTTTGACGCATCCCGAAAACCCACTGACCACCCAACTTCACCGATGGGGAGGTTGCTGTGATGCAAGAGCGTTCGGGCCTCTTCGATACGAAGCTGTTGCAGGTATTCGCTCGGGGTACTGCCCGTGGCAGCTTTAAAACGGCGGTTAAGGGTTCTCGGCGTCAGTCCGATTGACTGTGCCAGTTGGCGCAGGTCAAGCGGCTCACTCAGGTTTGCGCGCAAGGTGAGTTGGGCGTCGAGTACCTGCTCGTCGTTATGAGCTTGGCTTGTTCCCATCAGTGCGTGAGGGGAGTAACGCCTACGAATCTCAGGGGAAAACTGATTTTCGATGGCGACGGCGCTGCGTCGAGAGATCAGCAACCCGGACATATACACCATCAAATCGGCGATGGAATTCACTGAGCCCAGGCAGAAAATTCGTCCGCTCTGGGTTATCAACTGATCTCGATGTAATCGCACGTTCGGGTAGCGGTCGTGGAAATCATCGAACCATTGCCAGTGCGTGGTGGCGCTACCGCCATCGAGTACGCCGGATTCGGCGATGAGAAAGCTGCCGCTGCCGACACCGCAGACCCAACTTCCCCGGGCAACACAACGTTTAATGAAGTCTAACTGCCATCGGTGTCTTCGCAGCACCCATCGAGGGTGTCGCCATATGGCGGGGATCAGTAATACGTCGGGCTTGAGACGAGTATCGATGGGAGAGCTTGACAAACACAGGCCATCGGCCAGCGACAGTGGCCCTCCGTCAGCGGTCATCAGCTGTAAGGTCACCCGGGGCTTGGGGCGCCGCTCGCTTGCCAGCGCTGCCGCTCGTAGGATCTCGAGCGGTAGTGTCACCGAGGTCGCCAGTATGCGTTCGTGACCCAGCGCAGCAACGGTAATCGTGGATTCAGAATTCAAACGGGTTTCCAAAATTCGACGCCATGTCTGTATGGTCGCATAAACTGGCGTTTTATTCATAAAATGGTGTGACTACCTCCGTAAACTGCCGACTTCGCGCCGACCTCACGCCAACCCACTCGGTGGTCAGCGTCATCATCCACATGCGATCGATACAGGGTTCCTATGCTTCGTCTCCCAATTTTGGTGGCTGCCGGCGGTGTTAACAGCGCTGGTCGAACGTCACACAGTCACGCTTATCGACGGATGGTTATCGATGCATTGCCCGATAGGCTAAGGGCAAGCACCCGCGCGGCACTCACGGAAATGATGGGTGTGGCGAGTGCTGAAGCGCAAAATGAAGGCACGTTAATCCGAGGTATAGAACCCAGTCACTTTGATCCCGCAGCGGTGCCTTGGGCCCGTCGGGTGTCATTGCAGGGCGATGTCACAGCTGATATGGCCGCAACTCAGGTTATTGAGCCATTGCCCGACCAATTTTCCCCAAGAGCATCCGAGGGTCGACGGATAGCAGTCACTGTACCTGAGGGTACCGAGATGTTGCTGCCGGGCACGCGTACCTTTGAGGTCGGGGCTGCGGGACAGCTGCCAACCGGTTTTGATCCCGGCAGTCTCTATGGGTCCCGGAACCACCCGCGTGGTCTTCAAATGACGGTCTACGCGGCATCCGATGCTCTGGCTGATCTCGGCATTCCCTGGGCCGATGTACAGGCGCGGGTTTCGCCGGAAGCGATCAGTGTTTACGTCAGCAGTTCCATGGGGCAGTTGGATGAGGACGGCACCGGCGGCATGTTGCGGGGTAGGGCGCTGGGCAAGCGCGTGACCTCTAAATCGTGCCCGTTTGGCTTTGCAGAGATGCCAGGGGACTTTATCAATGCCTATATTTTGCGCTCCATGGGAACCACCGGCCCTGCGGTCGGAGCCTGCGCAACGTTTCTTTATAACTTGCGGTTGGCAGTCAACGATATTCGTGAAGGCCGCGCTCGCGTAGCTATTGTGGGTGCCTCTGAGGCACCCGTTGTTGCCGAGGTTATGGAGGGCTACATCGCCATGGGTGCTTTGGCAACGAATAGGGGGCTGCGAGAGCTCGATGGCCTGACTGAAGACCAGCACCCTGAATTGCGTCGTGCCTGTCGTCCGTTTGGTGAGAACTGTGGCTTCACCATGGCGGAGTCCTCGCAAGTGGTTGTGCTTTTCGATGACGCGCTGGCTATGGAGCTTGGTGCGCCGATTCGCGCGGCGGTGCCCGATGTGTTTGTTCACGCAGATGGCGCAAAAAAATCCGTGAGCGGTCCGGGTGTTGGCAACTACATTACGATGGCTAGAGCTGCTGCGACACTCAACGCCGTACTGGGTGAGCAGCGCCTTGCTCGGGGCGGTATGGTGCATGCGCATGGCACGGGTACGCCACAAAATCGGGTGACCGAATCAGAAATTATCAGCCGCGTTGCGGGCGCTTTTGGCATTGATAATTGGCCGGTTATGGCGATCAAGAGTTATATCGGGCACTCATTGGGTGCTGCATCGGGAGATCAGCTCTCAGCCGCCCTTGGGATTTGGGATACGGGAGTAACCCCGGGAATCACTACCATCGATGGACTTGCCGAGGATGTCGCGACCGAGGGCCTGGCATTCAGTCTGCGCACAGAGGCGCGCGCGATTGATGACTACGCAATCATCAACAGCAAAGGCTTTGGCGGAAACAATGCGTCGGCAGCGGTATTGAGTGGCAGCGCGACAAAGGAGTTGCTCGCGGCGCACTACAGTGCCTCGGAGCTAACCGCATGGCAGCGCAAAACCGAAGCCGTAGCGGCTGAGCGCGATGCGATCGAGACCCGCCGCTTGGCGGGTGAGTGGTCGCCCGATTATTACTTTAATGACGGCGTGATCGATAGTGATGACGTCAGTCTCGATAGCTCACGGCTGCGCCTCGCTGACCGAGAGATATCGCTGCGGAAACCGCTACCCAAAGGCTGGTCACTGAGCTGAATCTTGACCTGACTCTCGGCCCCTAAAGCGCTATTCTATCGCCCGAATAGATTAGGCAGAGAGTTTTTATGGCAGTGTTGGATGCCCTAACCCAGCGTAATTCCCATCCCCAATTGGTGGGGCCGGGGCCCGATGCGGCTGCCCTGCAGACGATCGTTGCAGCGGGCTTGCGTGCTCCCGACCACGGACGCCTGCGCCCGTGGCAATTTGTAGTGATCGAAGGCGACCGCCGCACCGCACTAGGTGACTTATTTGTGAAGTCACTGCGGTTAAATAATCCTGAGGCCAGCGAAGCAGAGGTGGCCAAAGCCCGGAATGCACCGCTGCGCGCACCCGTCATACTGGCCGGGCTGCTAAGGGCGAAAGACCACCCCAAGATTCCGCGAGTCGAGCAGGTGGCGACGGTTGCCTGCGCGCTGCATGGTATGCAGCTTGCTGCTGACAGTCTCGGCTTTGGCAGTATGTGGCGTACGGGCGGTTATGCCCGTGATCCATTGGTGGTTATCGGGCTTGGTGGGCAACCCCAGGATGAGGTCATCGGCTTCCTCTATTTGGGAACCCGCGAGGGCCCCCAGAAGCCGTTATGCGTCGAAGCTGTCGATGATTACCTCAGTTATTTTTAAATTTTTTTCGTGGGTTCAACCCACCCGGCTGATAACAGGCGGGCAAGTCCACAACCATAAGTAATGGAGAAACGCATGGTTACCGTGCCGACATTTAGTACTCTGCAACTTGAGCTCGATGCTCACATTCTCGAGGTTCGCCTAAATCGCCCCAAAAATGCTAATGCGCTGAATTCGACAATGTGGGTGGAAATTCAAAGCGCTTTTGAGTGGGCCGATGCTGAACCCGACGTGCGCGTGGTGATTCTGTCCGGTGAGGGTCGACACTTTTGTGCCGGGATTGATCTCGAAATGTTCACTGATATTCATACTGAGCACGAAGACCCCGCGCGATCCAACGAATTGTTCTTGCTACATGTGCGTGGGCTGCAGAAAAACATCGAGTCCCTGCGCGAGTGCCGCAAACCTGTGCTGGCAGCGATGCATGGTGCTTGCGTGGGCGGCGCAATCGACATGACCTGTTATGCGGATATGCGTTACAGCGACGAGTCGGCTTTTTTCTGTGTCAAAGAGATCGATATCGGCATCGTCGCCGATGTTGGCACTCTCCAAAATTTGCCCCATTTGATTCCTGAAGGTCTTGTTAGGGAATTAGCCTACACGGGCAGAAATATGGACGCCAAGGAAGCGCTCAATGCGGGTTTTCTTAATCGAGTATTCGAAGATCGTGACGCACTCATCAGTGGTGTGCGCGAGATTGCTGAGACACTGGCGGCCAAAACGCCGCTAGCGCTGCGAGGTACCAAGCAGGTGTTGAACTACACCCGTGATCACTCGGTGGAAGACGGGCTGCGCTACGTGGCGCTGTGGAACGCGGCGCTTATGAGCAAGCTCGATGTTCAAGAGGCGATGACTGCAACTCTTGAAAAGCGCGCGGCTAATTTCCTCGATTAGACAACGAGGATGATTCGGTTGATCACCATGCGTTGGATCCCTGGCCCTGCATGGTTGCATTTTTTTCTACTCGGGATTGTATTGTTTCTGGTGCGGGGGGTGCTCTTTCCCGAGCCACCCCCGGTGCTGGGCCCTCCAGACTCGGTTCGCTTGCAATTACTTTATGATAACTACGCACGCATGGCGGGCAAGATTCCGAGCGAAGCTGATATTGAACGCTTCGTTGATCTTGAGCTGCGGGATGAGTTGCTGTTTCGCGAAGCAATACGCAGTGGTTTGCATCTTGCCGATTCCGCGGTGGAGCAGCGTCTGATTCGCAACATGATGTTTCTTGATTCAGAGAATCCGTCAACGGATGCG
>CBFHHJ010000114.1:0-5254 GCA_965655505.1 Luminiphilus sp. | reverse complement strand
GCCACACGCAGTGGCAGCGATCTATCGATCATTCTGGGTGACATCGACTTTTTTAAAAAATTCAACGACCACTATGGGCACCAAGAGGGTGACGAGTGCATCCAACGAATTGCTCAAGCGCTGCAATCTGGCTTACGCCGGGCAGGAGATTTTCTGGCGCGATATGGTGGCGAGGAGTTTGTTATCGTGCTGCCTGACACCCCTCTCAGCGAGGCCGAAATCGTGGCTGAACGACTGCGCAAGAGCGTTCTAGGGGCGCAGATTACCCACGCAACACACCCTGATAGTGACATCGTTACCATGAGCTTTGGCGTTGCCAGCGGCAAAGTATCGAACGCCACTGCGGGCAAGCTCATGGTCGCGACCGCCGACCGAGCGCTCTATGAGGCCAAGGCAAGTGGAAGGGACTGTTACAAGAGTGAAGTGTTCACGGGTAATGTGGCCCCGGGGGATGAGCATTTGACGATGACATACCGCTAACCGCTGCATATCCGCACACTATGCACCCAGCGCAACCCCAATGTCCGAAGCATCACCTGATTGAGCGAGCACTGAGAATTAACTGTTATGTGACCGCTTTTCTGATCTGAAATTCGGGAGCCAAGTAGCGGGTCGTCACCAAAACATCTTCTAATTGTTGCAAGGCTGTCAGTACCTCAGAAAATGTGTTGTACAGCGGTGAGAAGCCGAAACGAACGATATCAGGCTCTCTAAAGTCCACAATGACACCCTCGGCAATCAGCGCTTGAGCAATGGCGTAGCCCTGTGGATGACAGAGCGAAACCTGCGATCCGCGATAGGCGCGATCATTGGGTGTCAATGCGACTAATGCTAAGGCCAGGGGAAACTCATTTCTAGCCTCCAGAAAAAACCCAGTTAGCTGCTCGCTCTTGTGCTGAAGCATGTCTGGCGATACGCCCTCATAAACCCGGAACGCCGACGCAACCGCGGACAAACCAAGAATACTGGGGGTACCCGTAAGAAACCGCTCTACACCGGCGGCTGGCTCAAACTCGGGTGAAAACGCAAAACGGTTACCGTGACCCATCCAGCCCGCGATGGGATTCACCGATTCCTCAGCGTGGCGTTTAGCCAGATACAGCAGTCCCGGAGCACCCGGCCCACCATTCAGGAATTTGTAGGTACACCCCACTGCCATATCGACATTGGCTGCATCAAGGTTGAGATCGCAAACCCCGATGCTGTGGGCCAGGTCCCAGAGCATCAAAGCCCCCTGCTCCTGAACTCGAGCGGTCACTCCCGCGAGGTCATACTTTGCCCCCGTGCGAAAATTCACGTGAGTAAGCATTACGGCAGCGACGTCAGATAAGTCTGCGTCGACGATTTCCTCGGGCTCTAGCTTACGCACTTGAAGTCGCTCGGGGCCCAGCAGACGCGCGAGTCCGTCGAGCACATAATTATCCGACGGGAAGTTCCCCGCCTCAGTGACAATCACCGTTCGCGGCTGATTGATGGACAGTGCGGTGACCAGCAACTTGAACAAATTGCTCGACAGATTATCGCAACACAATACCTGCCCTGGGGCAGCGCCCATCAGTCGCGCTGACAAATCGCCCACATGAACGGGCAGGTTGATCCAATCATGCTGATTCCAACCGGCAATTAAATCGCCACCCCATTGCTGCTGCACCATGCTGTTGATGTCATCAGCGACCGCTGTCGATAAGGCGCCCAGGGAGTTGCCATCAAGGTAAATTGTATTTTCAGGTAGCTGAAACATGGCACGCTTACTCGCAAGCTGATCACTCGCGTCCCGCTCAAGTGCCATCTCTGCAATATTCATTGGGATCGATCCAAGGAAGGAAGCCATTGCTTGAACGCAGACGTGCCCGGATGAACCAAATCGAAATGACCCGCCTCGGCGATCGATACAGGGGTTACGAGGGGCTTCGACGCCAGTATATCGACTTGGTTTGAGCCAACAATCGGGTCGTCCTGCCCGTGCACTAGCGTGACCGGCTGCGTAAACGTGTGATTCACCGGCGATACCTGATGCATCACCTCAGCTCGGACTTGTGCGGGTACGTCACGGAATAACTCAGCAACCTGCGCTTGGCAGGAGCCCTCTTCCGCATCATAGGCCACAAGATCCGTAATGGGCGCCAAGGCGGTCACGGCGCTGACAAGGTCCGATCTTTCTGCACCCGCTAGCAGCGCTAGATGTCCGCCTGCCGAGTGCCCGATGAGTTGTACGCTAGACCCTGTCCGATTGGCTACCGATTCAATCGCACTCACGACATCCGCATAGATGCCTGGCCAGCGCCCACCCTCATGACCAATCCGTCGATACTCAGCCAACCATACGTCATGGCCCAACTGACTGAGAACGGCAGCGAGGGGCAGAAAGTACTGATAGTCGTAATCAGCCAGCCAGCAGCCCCCGTGCACCAGCAACAGCGGGTCCGTATCTGGCAATGGCGAACCCACCGGAGCGACGTGAATGACCTGCTGAGCAGGATGTTCACCGTAAGAAAACGCCTCGCTCTCGGCGGGAATCGGCAGGGTACCGAGATCTGAGAAGGAAACAGGCATCGCCGTTGGCACCTCGTCAATCGCTTGGAGTCCGGTATTAATCCAAGCGCGGGCGTAGAAAGAAAATCGACTCATCTGATCGATCAAGGTCTCATCAAGCATGGCGATGGCACGTTCCCCGCCCTCGGCTCTAATGACATCGATGACCGAGGCCTCCACGCCAGAACCAGTCCACTCAAAAGTGGGGTCGCTGACATACTGAGCGGGCACCCATGTCGTTAGTGCGGCATCGAGATCGGCTGCCGCAGCAACGCTATCCCCAGCCAGGGTTGCAGTGACATCAGTCGCCGATGTACCGAGGTCAATCGATCGATCGTGACCGGTGCCGCGAATCGTTGACAGTAGTGGAGCGTGCCACTGGCCCAACGCGAGGGCTTCAGTAAGCCGCTGATATTGATAGGACTCGATAACACCGTGTCGATTGGAAACCAACTGTATAGCTTCGGCGGTTTTACCTTGAGCAACGAGCCACAGCGCATCGATGGTACCAACGCCGGGCAGCGGCACTGCGTGATAAGGCTGAGTCAGGTCACCGATGTAATGAAGCGACCAACCCATGAAACGCCAACCCCAGTAAGGATGGCCGGTTCGAAACGCAAGGTTCGCCAAGCGCCCATAGAGGGCAATGCGCCACACCGGATAGGTCTCTGACAGGCTGGGCTGAGCAAGCTTTGTCAGCCAGTCCAACTCATAGAAGCCCATGTGAAAAGGAGCCTGAGAAGAATAATCAAGATTGGGATTGCCAAAAGGCTGATTGCCAAATCCGTAGCGTGAACCGAACTCGGTACCGTTATCCTCAAACAGCCCAATATCCATACCGAAGTCAGGCTCATCGCTCGCACTCGCAATCACCTGCGCTGGGCTCACGGGATCCCCTGCCGCAACTGGCAGATAATTCATGGTGGCATGGGACACGCCCGGTTGTAGGAAGCTCAGATCTGACCAGCCAAGCAAACTACTGCCGTCAAGGTCAGGATCTAGGTCAAAGCCGACATCGTCGACCGTCGTCGCACGGTATAGGCGGTAAGGCAGTGTGGGATTGACGCGAATAGCAGCGAGAAAACGCGACAATAGGTCGGCCTCAGATGCGCTCTGAAAGACCAGTGCATCGGGTGTTGGGGAGAAGTGCTGAAGGTTAGTGGCAGACCATTGCTCATGCTCCGCCAGTGCAGTCGCCACGCCCTCCTCTTCAGCCTCCAAAAAGTCGATCAGAGGCTCTGCTGGAATCGTCACGGCATTCAGTTCAGGCAAACTCCTCACAAGAGGCCAAGCGAGCGACGCGTGATCAGACCACGCCCAACCCAGTGGCGAGATAGCGAACAACAACTGTAAAGCCAGTAATCGACGAATCAATGTATGCGCCTTCATGGTCATGATAAGGGAGCTGCTTTAACTCGAGGCGAGTGCAACACAATCAACCAAGGATGTTATCGTTAACCATGATGTTTAACCCGATCAAAAATCACAAGGATACCCACCGTGAAAAAGTCCTTTGCTATTGCTGCCGTTCTCTTTCTCATTGCCGGGTGCAGCGGCGTGGATGACACTGCAACGAAGGCTGCACTGACAGCCGTCGACCAGGGTGCCCTGTTGATCGATGTTCGAAGCGAAGGCGAGTTTAAAGGTGGTGCACTTGAGGGGGCCATCAACATTCCGCACACAGCTATTCTCGAGGGTGTAACGCAACTGTCGATCTCCAAAACACAGCCTGTCGTGGTGTATTGCCGGAGCGGGAATCGCTCGGGCATAGCCAAAACTGCGTTGGAGCAAGCCGGTTTCACGCAAGTGATCAATGGTGGCGGATACAGCAATTTACAGTCGGCGAGAGACGCAAATCCGACTCAGGGTTGAAGGAGTATCCATCTGTGATTGAAGTCATCGGCGCACCAGGCTCCCCCTATACCCAAAAAATCATTGCCTATTTACGCTTTCGAAGGCTGGCACATCAGGTGCACTGGGGAGACGCTGCGGCGGCCTTAAAAACGCGAGATTTGCCCACCACACCGGTATCACTGCTGCCCACCGTATTGGTCACCGACGGCGATCATACCGAGGTATTGATTGACTCAACTCCAATTATTCGACGATTTGAAGCTCTGCACAGTTCGCGCCGGGCGCGCCCATCGCAGGATCCTGTGCTAGCACTGATTGACGCGCTAATTGAAGACTTCGCGGACGAATGGTGCACTAAACTAATGTTTCACTATCGCTGGCACTTTGAGCCTGACGCAAGGTTCAGTGCCGCCACCCTACCGCTTGGAATTGTACCGAGCCTGTCTGATGAAGAGGCTCAAACTTTCGGCACTGCGTTTGCTGACCGCCAAATTGGCCGCCTTCGCTACGTCGGCTCAAACGATCAAACAGCGCCGGTCATCGAGCGGGCGTATCAAAGGCTGCTGGAAATCCTTGCCAACTTACTCGCCAAGCAGCGTTTTATTTTAGGTGCTCAGCCGAGCGCTTGCGACTTTGCGCTGTACGGACAACTGACTCAACTCGCGCTGTACGATCCAACCCCACGAGCTATCGCTGCATCGAGCGCACCGCGAGTGATCGCCTGGGTGGCGTCTATGGCAGACATGTCAGGGCTTAATACCAGTGATGACCCTTGGCGGGCGCCCGAGACGATCTTGCCCGAAGCGCGGGCACTGCTGGGAGAAATAGGTCGCGTATACGCACCGCTTCTGCTGGCTAATGACCGCGC
>CBFHHJ010000113.1:0-5257 GCA_965655505.1 Luminiphilus sp. | reverse complement strand
CGACGCGGTCATTGAGACACCGTCGGCGAGTGTCACTCTCGACCCATGGAACACCCTGCTGGCACTGTCTCCTCGGCTCGACGCCATGCAGCTGCATGGCGCTCGCATCGGCGTCGATCTCGCTGCCGCCAACCGTCAGCCAGCGCGGGTTGATAATGACTTAGGTCTCAGCGGGCTCACGGATTTACTGCTGGTGTTTCGCAAAGTCACGATCACCGAATCACAGATGACCCTGACCAATGGGGACGGTGCGTCGCTGACCTTGGATACGGCTATGGAGCTGCGCCGGGAGGGCAGTTTACGTCGATTCGAACTGCGCCTCGAGGACGGGACGGAAACCCTTGCGACGCTTGCGGGTGAGGGCATCGGCGATATTTTCGACGGCGCCAGCTTCCGTGGAGAGGTGCACGGCAGCGTGGATAGTAGCGAGTTGAAGTCGCTTTTGTCGTTGGCCGGCCTGCAGGCATCGGGGGCTGGCCACGTGGATTTTTGGTATCAGGTTCAGTCAGCGAATCCCGAGCTTACCGTCGTTGCCGGCTTAGAAAATATTGCTATCGATGTCGAGTCATCAGCCAGTGTTGATGACGACTCAAAAGTGAGCGCGCCGTTGATCGTGGATCGCGCCGATCTTAGAGGAATATACCGTCCCACTGAGACGGGCTGGCGTGCGACCTTGGATACCATCGGCATAGAAATCGCTGATCAGGTCTTAAACCTTGGGAAGGTGCAGCTTGCTTCTCGCGGCGCGAATCTCGAGATCAATCTTGAACAGGTGAGTGTTGGGCAGATATCCGGTGTGCTGCTGGCGTCTAACGTCATGCCGAAAGCCGCAGAGGATGTAATCGCAACGCTGAATCCCCGTGGGCATGTTGTTGCGCTGAGTGCACGCCTAGAAGACGTTGCTGCGCCACTGAGCGGTTGGTCAGCAATCGCTGAGGTGACGGATGCTACGGTTGATCCGTTTGAGGGTGTGCCCGGGCTCGCAGGAATCGACGCGACCGTTGAGGGCGATCAGGATGGTGCCACTGCTTGGATCGCGACCACCGACTTTGCCCTCGATTTACCTCGCGTGTATCGGGATCCGATTCGCTTCCAAGAGGTCCGTGGACAGCTCTCGGCGCACTGGCGATCGGATGCTTTATTTCTGGAGCGTGGATTACTGCATGCGACCGACACCGATCACGGGGCGGTGATCGAATTTGGAATCGACATTCCGTTGGATTCCGCTTCAGCACAGGCTCCCGACTTGGCTATGAACCTCAGCGTTGGCTTTGGCCGAGCGCCATTCGCCATTCGCGATCGATACATCCCTTACATTGTTGATGAGAACTTGTACGACTGGCTGGCCGGTGCGATTCCAGCAGGTGAAGTGGCCTCCGGCGCGTTTATTTGGCGGGGGCCGTTTGACGACTACGGCGAGGGCGATCAGTCCTTGCAGTTGGGGCTGAATCTCGTCGATACCGAGTTACGGTTCGAGGAGAGCTGGCCCTCAATTACAGACCTTGACGCGACCTTGCTGCTCGATACCGAGCGCCTCAGCGTTTGGGGTTTGCAGGGCAACATGACCGGTATCAGCGCGCAGGACGTCACCGTTGAACTAGCTGCAGATCCCAATGCCAATCTGCTGTACATACAGAGCAACCTTTCAAGCGGGCTTGCGCCAGCGTTGGCCACGCTTGCTGCCACGCCGATCAATGATACAGCCGGTGGCGTCCTCTCAGATTTGTCAGGGGAGGGGCAACTCTCAGGGGAGCTCTCACTGACCCTTGATCTTGATGATATTAGTTCGACGCCTGCTATCGCGCTGGCACTAGATGTGAATGCAAGCCAGTTGCGCTCAACGCTTCTCGACCTTGACGTGAGTGATGTGCGCGGTGATCTGACGTATTCAGATACGACGGGCTTTGGGAGTCGCGGCTTAACAGGCGATGTGTTGGGTGAGCCCATGACCGTCGCGATTGGCGCGGGAAGTTCCGGGCTGCCGGACCACGGGGTATTCGATGCCCGCTTTGCAGTACCGTTTGACGCCGAGTCTGGGGGTGCCTGGTTGGCAGCTTTAATCGGTACATCCCCCGAGATCATGGCACGGCGGGTTCCGCTCACTGGCGAGACGAATATTTTGGTCGATATAGCGGTCGGTGAGGCCGCGACCGTGCGAGTTACCAGCGACCTGACAGGTCTCGGGATTGATTTGCCTAAGCCCGTAGGGAAATCGCAGAGCGATAACGCACCACTGCAGCTCAGTTTTGAGATTGGGGCAGATCAGCCCTGGTCATTGTTCTGGTACGGCAGGGCAACCGCGAGACTCCTTCGGCAAGACGACGCCTTCATAGGTGCCTCCGTTGATCTAACACCCCGAACACGTTTGGTAACACTGCCTGATCCCGTGATTAGCGAGGGCATTTACATCACCGGCTTTCTCCCGCTGCTGACAGTAGAGCCGTGGCTTGCGGCTTGGGACCGCATGGAATTTGATCAGGCTGAGTCAGGTGTTGGAGTCCCAGTCACCATGGAGCGTTTGACGGTCGACGACGTGTTGGTCGGCGGTGCTGATATCGGTCCAATCAATCTCGATCTCACGCCCTACGAAACGTGGGATATGCTGGGCATCAACGCTGATTGGCTCGACGCTGAGTTGACTTTGCGCGATGACGGCTCGCAGTCGTCTTTGATTATTAACGCCCTTGATCTCGATGGATTACCGTCTCTCGAGGATGACTCAGGGTTCGCCTCATCGCCCAAGCCGCCGGACTTTACCGCACCGTTGACCGTCGTGGTGGCGAATCTGACATTCGCTGGTCGACCGTTGGGGGCGGTAACCTTCGATTTGACGAGCGCTGATGGCACCTTGAATGCCAATGAAATTCGGGGCCAGTTAGCCGGCATGGAACTGCGAGAGGGAAGCGCCCTTGTTTGGTCCGAGCAGCCAGACGGCTCCTATGGCTCGCGGTTAAGTTTAGATGCGAAGTTTCGAGATGTCGGTTTGACGTTCCAAGCCCTCGACATGGAGCCCCCGATCGAGACGCGCTCGGGTACGGTGTCAGCGGACTTGTCGTGGCCTGGAGGGCCAACTGATGTTGACTACCTGCAGCTCGACGGAGCAATCAACACTACCTTGAAAGACGGTTCATTTTTACCCGTGCCGTCGGGGGCGACCGGTTTTATGCGCATCCTGAGCGTTTTGAATTTGGCTGGCCTGTTTGAACGCGCCAATGTCACCCGGCTATTTGAACCGGGGGTGACCTTTAAAAATGCCAAGGGCGTGTTTGAGTTCGAGCCGGGCAGAGTCGACATACCAAGCTTTGTTGTTGATGGGTCCGGGGGCGGCTTTGAGTTCGACAGCGATATTAATTTGCTCACACAAACCATCGATGGCGAGCTCATTGTAACGTTGCCCTTGGCCGAGAATATTCCTTGGGTCGCTGCGTTAGCGGGCGGAATACCGATTGCCGCGGGCGCTTACCTTGTCAGCAAAATCTTCGAGGATCAGGTCAAGAGCTTATCGAGCGGTGTGTACTCGGTGACGGGTGACCTCGAGCAGCCCGACGTGAAGTTTGTTCGGGTATTCGATGCGACCAGTAACAAGGTTCGCAAGGATGGCAGTGAGGGCTCGGACGTCAAAGAAGGCTCGGCAACGAAAGAAAAGGCCGAAGTTAGCGAAGAGGCTGAAGTTAGAAAAGAAATTGAAGGTGGAACGGAAACGGAAGTGGGTGAGAGTTCGGAGGACGGGGAAAACGCCGACAATTCAGGTTCGGCTGCCGCTGCCACTGCCACCGAAGGGTCGAATTAAGCGTTAAAAGGCGTCCGTCGTGGCAATAAATCCCAATCAGGAATCGAATTGCTCAGGTGATGAGGCGTCATGAGCCGCGTCATCGAGTTCGCGCAAATAGCGGAAAACCTTCTTGCCCGCAGTCAGGGGCTTTTCGTTTTTCAACTCTAACTGATGGGTGCGGACAAGCTGTCTCAATTGCTGTCGATCGGCGTTGGGATAGGCTGTGAGAATCGCGTCTAAGCCAACGTCGCCACGATCAAGGAGTTGGTCGCGTAACTGTTCGATGCGGTGAAAGCGCGCATTTTCTGCCTGATGTTGACCATCAATTTTTGCCAGCGCTTCTTCGATGGGTGTTGGGTCAATATTGCGCATCAACTTGCCAATAAATTGCAGCTGCCGACGTCGGCCACCCCGGGCCTTAATACGTCGGGCGAGCATGATGGCATCGAGCAACTGCTCGCTCTCAATAGGAATCTTGCGGAGTTGCGGCTCGGGAAGCTCGGTGAGCCGCGTGCCAAGGTCCTGGAGCGCAGTCATTTCACGCTTGACGGCGCTCTTGCTTGGGCCGTCAAACTCGAACCAGTCATCATCATCCATAAAAAAGTGCCGCTAGTCCGAGGAAGGAGAAAAAGCCAATCACATCGGTAATCGTTGTCAGCACGACGCCACCCGCCAGCGCGGGGTCGATGCCGAAGCGCTGTAAAACAAGGGGAAGCACCGCCCCCGAGACCCCCGCAGTGATCAGGTTGATCACCATGGCGGCACCAATAATGACACCCAGTAGAGGGTCGTCAAACCACATCGCTGCAGCAGCGGCGACCACCAGCGCCCACAATATGCCGTTCAGTAAGCCAACAAGCGCCTCACGTCCAATCAGCCAGCCTTGGTTGCGCGAGTTGACATGTCCCATGGCCATGCCTCGAATGAGTACCGTCAGTGTTTGTGTGCCCGCGATGCCGCCCATACTGGCGACAATGGGCATCAGCACGGCAAGAGCGACCACCTTTTCTATCGTATCCTGAAAAAGGTTGATGACTGACGCGGCAATGAACGCCGTCAGCAGGTTAATACCTAGCCAAATTGCGCGGCGCGGCGCAGTCTGCATTACCGGTGAAAATGTATCCTCTTCACCAAGCCGCGCTAGCGACGTCAACGAGTGGTCAGCTTCTTCTCTGATCACGTCAACGATGTCGTCAATGGTAATCCGGCCGAGCAGTTTGCCGTCGTCGTCAACGACCGGCGCTGAAATCCAGTCATTGCGCTCAAACAGGCGAGCAACCTCAGCGGAGGGCATCAGTGCGGGTATGGGGTCACGATTGGTTACCATCATTTCACGTACTGATACGTGTGGGTCCGCGACGAGCAGGGTTCGGATTGGCAGCAAGCCAACAAAGCGGTCCTCACGGTTCACGACGATCACGACATCCGTGTTCTGGGGGATTTCCGGGTGGCGGCGCAGATAGCGTAGGACGACGTCGAGTGTTA
>CBFHHJ010000112.1:0-5494 GCA_965655505.1 Luminiphilus sp. | reverse complement strand
ACTGTAAAACACGCATGGCGATACCGCGCTGAGAGAGCGCCA
The DNA here is from genome assembly GCA_965655505.1 of Luminiphilus sp. Taxonomy (GTDB): domain Bacteria; phylum Pseudomonadota; class Gammaproteobacteria; order Pseudomonadales; family Halieaceae; genus Luminiphilus. The sequence goes on along the minus strand of CBFHHJ010000112.1, from coordinate 5,452 downwards.
TTGCAAGTTCGGGGGAGGCAAAAACTCGGTCTGCTTGTTCCATCACGCCAAGCTCGTAATCCTTGAGCGGCCGCGCTCTGAAGCCCGAAATCAGCCCTGAATTCGACATTTGTGATGTCGCAAGGGCGCGTGCGATAAATGCAATGGGACCGCGGAAGCCTGCGGGGCGATAGGGCCATGCAGCCAGCGAGTCGATAATGACACTATCGAAATCATGCACCTTGCCCTGAATAGCATTTTGCAGTCGGGCGTTAACCACATCGCTGCCGAGGGTTTCCAGCAAATAGCGCCGCAAGCCGCGCTCCGCTGGCCGATCTGCTCCACTGGTATCGTAGCCGCCCGTGACTCTGATCGGCCCCAACTCAATGCGTAAGCGGTTCATGGCAACCGTCGACACGTCGCCCACCACCGCCAATGAGAGGTCAAAGTCCCGGCTCAATACGCCGATCGTGATGCGCGCATCCAGCGACAGCACGTTGTCGCCTGCCACCCGGCTTACCGGGCAAATATAAAGCAGCCTCGGTAGACCCGCGGGCCGATCAGTGGCCATTAGTCGAGTCCGACGTTATTGCCTTCAAGCACCCGCTCGGCTCGATAACTCGACCGCACAAAGGTGCCCGATACAACCTCCATGAAACCGCGCTCTAAGCCCCATTCTCGATAGCGCTCAAACTCTTCGGGGGTTACATACCGATCAATGGGGTAATGGTTCTTGGTTGGCTGAAGATACTGACCCAGCGTCAGCACATCGACATTGTGGGCTCGGCAATCGTCCATACAGCGTTTCAACTCCTCTTCCGTCTCACCGAGACCCAACATTAGCGAGGTCTTGGTGATGACATTGGGACGATGAGCTTTGCCATGGGCCAAAACCGAGAGCGTTTGCTGATAGCCAGCGCGCGGATCGCGCACGGGATGGGTGAGTCGCTCGACGGTTTCCACATTCTGCGCAAAGACCTCGATTCCTGAGTCTACTAGCACCTCAACCGCAGCCAGGTCTCCCAGAAAATCAGGGGTTAATGCTTCAACGGCAGTTTCGGGATTTCTCGCTTTCACAGCCGCCACCACACTCGCATAGTGCCCCGCACCACCATCGGGCAAATCATCCCGATTTACCGAGGTCAGCACGACATAGCGAAGCCCCATGAGTTCCACGGCGCGCGCAGTGTTTTCGGGTTCTTCCAAATCGAGCCAACCTTGGGGATTTCCGGTGTTGACCGAACAAAACCGGCAGGCTCGTGTGCAAACGTCCCCCATCAACATGATGGTCGCAGTACCGGCACTCCAGCACTCGCTCATATTGGGGCATTTCGCCTCTTCACAAACGGTTGCCAGCCGATGCTCGTGGACAATCGTGCGCACCGATTCGAACTTGGGACTGCTCTTGATACGCATACGCAACCAGTCGGGCTTGGGCAGTGACGAGGTCTGCTCGGCGCTGCGTTTTATCCCGTCTTTTATTGCACGAATACCGCGATCGTTGACAAATTTCTCGCCGCTGTCGATCTGCACACTCGGAATGAGCTTGGAAGACATAAAAAACCCTTTCTGAACAGCGGACTAGTATATCCCGTTCTGCCTTACCAAGCTAAAGATGGCTCAAAGACTCTGCACCGCGGGTTCAGGGCTCTGACATGCAGCGACAGTAACAGGGACACCGTTGACGGCGGCATTACCGCTAAGCGGATCGAGGTACAGCGCATCGGTCACGTCGTTGCAACTAACGCCCGCATGCTGCGCAGCAATCTCAGCGCGCACACCGTCAAGGGCGTGGCCATACCCGTGGGGAAGGCTGACGACACCCGGCATTACCGCATCAGTGATCTCGATGGGCGCTTCCACAGCCCCGGCACGGCTCTCCACGCGTATCCATTGATCGGCACTCCAACCCTCGCGAGCGGCGTCATCCGGATGAACCATCAACGTGCAGCGGGGACGCCCCTTAACGAGGCGCCGATAATTATGCATCCAGGAATTGTTATCCCTCACATGTCGTCGACCGATGAGTCGGTAGGGATGCTCCCCGCCATCGGGATTCTCCGTGAGTTCCGCCATCAATGCCGGAAGCTGGGCAAGCACTGGCGCCGTCGCTACATCGATGCGTTTTTCGCGAGTCCGCAACCGCTCGGGCAACTGGGGCTTGAGTGGACCCAAATCAACACCGGATGGGTTGCGCTTGAGTGTTTCAAGGTCGAGTTTATGATCAGAGGCTGACCCGTAAGGACCCGCTTTTAAGCCAAAGTCGATCATGGCTTCCGGAGGCGTAGAGGGTTGAGGGTCCTGCCCCAAGCCTTCAGCAACGCGACGCCCCAGCGCCTCGAAGATCTCCCAATCGTGCAATGCACCCTCTTTCTTGTGAAACACCGGAGGACTAAAGCGCGCCGTGTTGCGCACAGCATTAACGTGAAACGCCAAATCATAATGATCGTGTTCTAAGGGTGACGTTGGCGGCAAAATAACATCCGCATGGCGAGTCGTTTCGTTAATCCACGGGTCGAGGGAGATCATGAAATCGAGCTGCTCCAGCGCCTCGGCCAATCGACGTCCCGATGGCGTTGACAGCACGGGATTACCCGCCCCCGTGAACAACACGCGAATTTGCCCTTCCCCTGCTGTCGTTATCTCCTCTGCCAATGCCGCGGATGGCAACTCGCGATCAAATTCGGGGAGACCGCGAACCCGCGAATGATGGCGTGCGAAACCACCAGGGCCTGTCCCGGTCACTTGGTCAACTGCAGGCAATGTGAATAAGCTGCCGCCCTCACGATCCAGATTACCTGTAAGAATATTGATCACCTGAATAGCCCACTGACAAACTGCACCAAAGCGCTGGGTCGAAACGCCCATACGTCCGTAACAGATTCCGCCTTCTGCGGCAGCCATATCCCGCGCCATGCACCTAATGGCCTCGGCGGGCACCTGGGTCAATTCAGCCGCCAATGTCGCAGTGAAGCCATTAACAGCGTCTCGAACACCTTCAAGCCCGTCGACCACAGGCGCTAGATGACGCAAAGTAACCAGATCTTCATCAAACAAGGTGTGGATAATCGCCAATAACAACAGTGCATCGGTACCGGGCTTAATCGGAAAATAATCGGACGCCATTTCAGCGGTTTCTGTTCGCCGAGGGTCCACCACCACTAATTTGCCCCCGCGAGCTCGCAGCGCCTTGATCCGTTTACGCACATCGGGGACCGTCCAAATACTGCCGTTTGACGCCATCGGGTTGGCACCCAACATCAAAAAATAGTCGCTTCGGTCAATATCTGGGATGGGAAACAGCAGCTTGTGACCAAAAAGCCACAGCGCCACCAGGTGGTGAGGTAGCTGATCGACCGAGGTCGCTGAGAAGCGATTGTTGGTTCGAATGTGCTTAAACAGCGCACCTTGGTGGGTCAACATGCCGTAGTTGTGTACTGATGGGTTTCCGAGGTACACGCCCACAGAGTGCACGCCGTGCTTCTTGATTGTATCGATCAACGCATTGGCCGCGAGATCTAGGGCCTCATCCCACTCGATAGTTTCATGTCGGAATCCGGCGCCATCCCGTATTCGACGCACGGGCTTGCGCAATCGATCAGGATCCTCGTGAATGTCCTGCAGCGCTACCGCTTTGGGGCAAATGTGTCCGCGACTTAAGGGGTCATCCGGATCACCCTTGATCGATATGATCTCGGCGCCGCGAGTCTCGATAACAACGCCACAAATCGCCTCGCATAAATGACAGGCACGATGGTGTGTCGCTATGGGTTCATCGTTCAATGACGTTCTCCTTATTGTAATGCTGCTATTCGGGGCAACCCCTATCCGTACTGTCTAAGCGTATCGCGACGAGCACACCGCCACCAGTCACCTGCTAGCTGTCAGCATTTATGGGGGCATGACTCATTAAGCTGGCTCACAACGCATCACCCGAGCGAACACATCGGCAAAATCAGCGATTGTCAGTGGTCAGCCTAAGACTGATCGGTAATACTGCCTTGACAGTAGGAGTGCTGTCGATCCACCGTGATGGCACGACGCGTAGGGATTTGACCTTACTCGTGCTTAGGAAGAGGCGGTTAACACAGGGGCATTTCAAACGAATCTCATCTGGCAGACTCAACAACAGAGCAGGCAGCACCTCAAGCGATGAAAACCACAAAGCTGGGACAATTTGTCAGATTCAAAGGGGTGTCTGCCTCACTGTTAAACGTCGAAATTGGCTGGGTCACTGCAAGTCTCGACATCTTTCTCTGGTGCGCCGTACCCTTTGTCATTCTTTTTACGACCAAATCAGTCACGGATCCAGTGCTGTGGATAACCGTGTGCGGCGCCCTATTTTATGCGTTGGTCCGGTTCAAGGTGCTGCCGCTGTCTATGACAAAGCTGATACTGGCGATCGGCAGCTTGATGTTAATTGCTTCGTCGCTAGTGCAACTTAAATGGCACCTTGGCCCGGGCATGGGAAATGCGCTCGCGTTCGGCGGCGCCTTACTAGTTTTTGTGGCCGGTGGTGCGCGCTGGGGGGTGAGTGCGGTGATAGTTCATCTCATAGCAATGGCCGTGATATCGCAGGTCATAGAAGGCGACTCGAGCAAACTGTTCGCAGCGGTTGCAATCCCGTTGTACACCTTAATTTTGCTGTCTATGGTTTTGTTCTTCGGATTGATCTCCTCCCTAGAGAAGATCAACACTGACCTCGAAGCGACCAGTGACAAATTGCTTTACAGCAATGCGCGCAAGGCAAGCCTTATTCAAAGTATTTCCGATGAGATCAGAACTCCCCTCGAGGCCATCGCGATTTTGGCCAACGCTAACGACCCTGATAGTCGTCGCGACCTTATAAGAACTAGTCATCATTTGGCGCGCGTGATTGATGACATCAGCAATGATGCTGGGACCGACGAACCGTTTCAGGTCATATCTTCAGAGTTTCTTCTGAGCCAGTTGTTAAAGGATGTTGAACACAACGTGGCGGAACTCTTCAATGCAGACAATCAGTGGTTGCTCATTGATTCGGGGGTTGATGAAAGCTTGGCGGTATACAGCGATGCCTATGGCTTAAGAACGCTGCTGAGCAATCTCATTCGACACCTAGCCATTGAGCTTGCTGCACCTAAGATCGTGATCTCGGTGACGGAAAACAGTGCTACAACGCGTGATTTATCGACACTTAACTTCAGCATCAAACCCCAGCAACGTGGGTCCACAGAATTAATGCCCACTAAAGCCTCAGTCATCGACAATGACCCAACTCGAGAGCAACTCGACGCCATAGAGCTGAGAGTCGCTCAAAAATGGGTCGAAACTTTAGGCGGCCGCCTTGAGCAGCGGATACCGTTCAACGGGGTGGCGGAATTTGAGGTGCAGCTTCCCGTCCAAATCGCCTATCCAAATGCCTCTGAAAACACCGCGGCGGCGCGTTCCCAGGTCCGAGAACTGACCGTCGGCCAGTCGGTTCTCCTTGTCG
>CBFHHJ010000111.1:0-5532 GCA_965655505.1 Luminiphilus sp. | reverse complement strand
CATTGTAGGACTGCGACATTACTGGTCAGATGAAATGGGGGTCAATGACTGGTTGCGCGCGCGCATAGGCTGAAGAGACTATGACGCAGAGCCGCGAACAACGCACCATAGTCCGCAGATAATTATCAGCGGGGCTTCAGTAACCTGACGTCGGAACTCTGCGACCAGAACAAGGCTTGCAACATCATGAATGACTTTACTAAGGCGCATTTTGAAGCCGCCCAAGCACTCACAAGCCCGGGCGCTCCCTTTGAGCTAAGTGACCATGCCGTAGGCGGCGTGAACCTTAAAGTGTACAAGCAGGCGGCCCCGAATCTTCGCGACCTGCTCGATGATGGGCGCCAGTTTGGCGATAGCGTTTTCTGCCAGTACCCGGATCAGAGCTGGACGTTTAGCCAATTTTTTAACGCTGTCGATCGCCTGAGCGAGGTTCTCCATCACGACTATCACATTGGCTCTGGTGATCGTGTGGCGATTGCCATGCGCAACCGACCCGAATGGCTGGTGGCGTTTACCGCCATCATCGCGACTGGCGCCACCGCGGTTCCCCTGAACAGCTGGGGTAAAAGTGATGAGTTGAATCAAGGGCTCACCGATAGCAAAGCGCGACTGGTGTTCTGTGACCCCCAGCGACTCCATCACATCCGCGGCGCAGAGAACACCACTCATGCCATTGTCGTTGACGCCGACGTGGCCAGCGCGACAGAAAGCCCGTGGAACGCAGCATTGAGTTCAGACCCACGGACATTTTCGGTCGAGATCGCGCCCGATGATCCGGCGATTTTGCTATTCACGTCGGGCACATCGGGACGGCCCAAAGGCGCCTTGTTCAGTCACCTGAATTGTTGTCAGTCAATTTCCAACATCGAGTTCATTGGTGCGGTGACTTACATGACCAACACCGACGCAATGAATCAGCAGCTCGCGTCGGGCGTCCCCGCAAAAACACTGCTAGCAGTACCGCTCTTTCACATCAGCGGACTGTTCTCCCAATTCGTGGTCAACCTGCGCCACGGTCGCGGGATCTACATTATGTACAAGTGGGACGCCCGTGAGGCACTACGGCTCATTCGGGAGGAAGGCATCACCGTCATGATGGGTGCACCAGCGATGATGCTCGACGTCCTGGCTCTTGAGGATTTCTCGGAGGCTGACGGGAATAAGATCAGCAACATCAGCGCCGGCGGTGCGGCAACACCCGAGGTGCTGCACGCCCTTTATCGTGACCGGCTTACCAATACCCTCGCGGGCGCAGGCTGGGGGATGACTGAGACGGCTGGTAGCGGCGCTGCATTCACGGGGCGCTACATGCACGAGCGACCCGGTAGCTCGGGGTTTCCCAGTCCAATTGTTGAATTCAAGTTCTGCGACGAGGATGAGAACGAACTGCCTCCGGGTGAGGCTGGCGAGATTTGGATTCGTTCCTCGACGGCTGTACTTCGCTATGAGAGCGGCCACTCTGACGATGACTTTCGAGAGGGATGGCTCAAAACCGGTGATGTGGGCTATCTCAGCGAGGAAGGACTTCTCTACATCTGCGGCCGTGCTAAAGAGATGATCATTCGGGGGGGCGAGAATATTTATCCCGCCGAGGTGGAAGCCTGCCTGCTTGCCCTGGACGGTGTTCAAGAAGCCGCAGTGGTTGGCGTACCCAGTGACCACTGGGGCGAGGAAGTCGCTGCGGTAATTCGAGCGACGCCCGACTCAACGCTCGATGACGAGGCGGTGAAATCACACTGCAAGACACATCTCGCGGGCTTCAAGGTACCAGCGCACATCACGTTCATCGAAGAGTTATTACCGCGCAACGCCCTCAACAAACTGCTAAAAAAACCAATCAGCGAGCGCTACTTCCCACAGTAGGGCTGGCTATTCAAGTAACGTAATTCGCAACGATTAACGATCTTTTCGTAACCGACGTGACGAGAACACTTACCCATGACGGATCTCTCTACTTTTCGAACTGATGTGCGGAATTGGCTCGAGCTAAACTGCCCCGAGTCCCAGCGCCAGCCTATTGTGCGTGATGAGCAGATATGGGCGGGCAAGCATCAGCAGTTTCATTGCGACGATGCCAAACAGTGGTTTGAGGCGATGCGGGACAAAGGATGGACTGCCCCCGAATGGCCGGCAGAGTATGGCGGTGGCGGACTGAGTGCCCAGGAAGCCCATATATTGCAGCAGGAGATGGCGCGCCTTAACTGTCGCCCTCCTCTGTATGACATGGGGCTCTGGATGCTCGGGCCAGCCCTCTTAACCTACGGCTCTGAGGCGCAGAAGGCCCTTCATATTCCGCGAATTGTGCGCGGTGAAGCGCGCTGGGCCCAAGGGTACTCCGAACCCGGTGCGGGCTCCGATCTCGCGAGCCTGAAAACGCGCGCCGACGATCAAGGCGATCACTTCCTTGTTAATGGCACAAAAATCTGGACGACCCGCGCGGACGTGGCCGATTGGATTTTCTGCCTCGTTCGTAGTGATCCTGAAAGCGACAAGCAGCAGGGCATCAGTTTTCTACTGATTGACATGGAAAGCCCCGGCATCTCGACTGCACCGATCAAGCTCATCAGTGGCGAGTCCGAGTTCTGCCAAACATTCTTCGACGATGTCAAAGTGCCCAAAGAGAATCTCGTCGGCGAGTTACATGGTGGATGGGCGGTCGCCAAGGAACTCCTCAAACATGAGCGCAAGCTCATGGGCACCATGGAAACCATCACCGAGAAGGTGGACGTTGGCATTGTCGATTTGGCGCGACAGTACGTTGCCGTGGATGACCGTGGACAGGTAGCGGACGGCGAGTTGCGCGCAGCCATGGCCGCGCATCTCATGAATGACGACGCGGCAAAAAACCTGAATGAGCGGATGTATGCGCAGTTTGCCACTGGGAAACCTGACTTAAGGTTGCCCATGCTTATTAAGTATGTCGGCACCACAGAGTTGCAGCGGAAAGATGAGTTGATTCTTCAAATTTTGGGCTCCGATGGGCTCAGTTGGGAGAGCGATAAGGTCTCGCCAAAGGTCCAGAGCATTGTTCGCAACTGGGCCTATGACAAAGCTCACACCATTGCGGGCGGCACCTCTGAGATCCAACTCAACATCATTGCCAAGCGCGGGCTTGGCTTACCCGACTGAGGACACGACTGTGGTACTGAATGAGGAACAGCAACTGCTACGGGACACCATTGCAGGCTTTCTCAACGAGAACGCACCCACCGACGCCATACGAGCCTTGCGTGATGATCCCGAGGCCCCGGCATGGCGTCCCGAGTTGTGGCAGCAGTTGTGCGAGCTTGGCGTACCGAGCGCGCACTTGCCCGAAGCGCTGGGCGGATTAGGGTTTGGTTGGCTTGGCTTTGGCGCAGTCCTGTCGGAAGTGGGCAAGCGCTTGAGTGCGACACCGTTGATCTCAAGCATCGCGACTGCAGCAAGCGTTGTTCGCCACTGCGGGTCACACGCTCAGATCGAAGCCCTGTTGCCTTGTCTTATTGGCGGCGAGCAGGTAGCAAGCGTCGCCATTCAAGAGGGTCGACATTTCCACCTCCAGCCATCCTCGACGCAGGAGGCCGACGGTGTCATTACAGGCACAAAACAGCTAGTGATGGACGCCTCCAGTGCAGACTACCTGCTAGTAAGTGTGCGTAGGGCCGACGGCAGCCTCGGCATTGCACGCATACTGCCAGGATCTGACGGTGTCTCCATCGACAGTGACAAGCTAATGGACGGTCGGTGTTATAGCCGGCTTCATTTAGAGGGCGCTATACCCGAGGAGTGGCTTGCGGGGGATACGCTTGAGGCTGGCTACGTGCAAGCGCTTGATGAGGCAACGATTGCTATCAGCGCTGAAATGCTAGGGGGCGCTCGGGAACTCCTCGAACAAACCATCGCCTATTTGAAGGAACGTGAGCAGTTCGGCGTAAAAATTGGTTCCTTTCAAGCATTGCAACACCGGTGTGCACTGGCGTACTGCCAGCTTGAACTTGCCGAGTCGTCTGTATTGGCCGCGCTGAGCGCCCTCGATAAGGCTGATCGTGAGCCGGCCACTCGTGACAAAATTGCCGAGCTCGCAAGTCGCTGCAAAGCAATGGCTGGGGACTGCTATCAGCACATCTCGAATGAGGCAGTGCAGTTACACGGCGGTATGGGCGTCACCGACGAACTCGATATCGGCTTGTTTCTCAAGCGCTCGCGGGTCTGTAACCAGCTGTTTGGGGACGGAACCTACCACCGGGATCGCTTCGCACGTCTGCGCGGTTTTTGATGCTCCCGGTGCAGCGGCGCATCATTGGCCTGTTCTTTGCGGAACCACCCTCACTGACGCAGGTTCAGCAGGCGCTGCTGGCCTACTCTGAGAACAATGACGCAGTGACTTCAGCGCGCTTTGCCCGGGTCACTCCCGAGAGCGAGCGGGCAGCGCGATGGACACGAGATCCGAATGACAGCGTGCCAACGGCGAGGCTAGCGTTTGACCTGAGCGACGAAGCGGTAGAGCTCGAACGCTCCAAGGCGATTATTCATGAGCTCGCGGGCAACGCATATATCTGTTTAAGCCGTACCCCCAAAGCACTGCCACTGGCAATCGGCGAAACTTTTCACGGCACGCTGCAATTGTGCTGCTTTACGCGCCTCAAAGACCTCAGTGATGAACAACTACAACGTCGCTGGTTTGATGACCACACTGACATAGCACTCGAGACCCAATCCACCCTCGGGTATTACCAAAACCGTGTGATCGAATCGTCAGCTCCGCTTTTTGACGGCATTGTGGAGGAATATTTCCCACCCGAGGCGTCGGACTCCACTGAACATTTCTTTGCCGCTGTGGGGGATCCACATCGACTCAAGCAACACATCGACCGACTTACGAACAGTAGCCAACGTTTTATCGATCTCAGTGTAAGTCCCGTGATTCATCTCACCGACACACGACTGATCTAACGCAACCGATTAGGAGAAACACATGCAAACGCATTTTGCCGACAAAGTCGCTTTGATCACCGGTGCCGGCCAAGGCATCGGTCGGGGCATCGCATGCGCACTGGCCCGTCGCGGCGTGCGTATCGTCGCGGTTGGGCGCACGCTGAGTAAATGTGAACAGACTATCGTTGAAATCAAAGAACGCTTTGACATCGACGGACTGGCCCTAGAGTGCGATATCGGTCATCTGGAGGCCCTTGAAGGGCTGGTAGAGCAAGCTGCGACCCATTTTGGACGCATCGATATCTTGGTGAACAACGCCGTCGCCACACGGGTTCAGCCGTTGATGAAAACCACAACGGATGAGTTCCTAACAGGCCTTAAAGTCGGCCCAATGGCAACACTCAAACTGATGCAACTCGTTCAGCCCTTGCTCGTCGAACAAAACGGCGGATGCATCATCAATCTCGCCAGCACTGCCGCAATGCGCTGGGACAATGCAAACTATGGGGTCTATGCGGCAGAGAAAGAGGCAATCCGAGCCCTATCGCGCGCCGCTGCTTGCGAATGGGGACCACTGGGCATTCGTACCAACGTCATACTGCCCCACGCCAAGTCCCC
>CBFHHJ010000110.1:0-5536 GCA_965655505.1 Luminiphilus sp. | reverse complement strand
TGCTCGAAGCGCGCCTGGCGGCGCTAGAGGGTGGTATTGGCGCTTTATCGGTGGCTTCGGGTATGGCGGCAATACGCTACGCCATCGAGGCGATCGCAAGTGTTGGCGATAATATTGTCTCGACGAGCCAACTCTACGGCGGCACCTATAATCTGTTTGCTCACTCGTTTCCACGACAGGGAATCGAGGCGCGTATGGCGCCTGCGGATGATCTCGATTTGGCCCGTTCGCTGATCGACGAGAATACCAAGGCCTTGTTCTGTGAATCGATTGGTAATCCGGCGGGTAACGTGGTCGACATTGAGGCTTGGGCAAACATTGCTCATGAGGCAGGTGTGCCGCTGATCGTCGATAACACGGTTGCGACCCCTTATCTGTGTCGAGTGTTTGATCACGGCGCTGATATCGCTGTCCATTCGTTAACCAAATATATCGGTGGCCATGGCACAACCATTGGTGGTGCGATTGTCGATTCCGGGCGCTTTGATTGGACTGCAGACTCCAAGAAATTTGCGGTCATGAATACGCCGGACCCAAGCTATCACGGCGTTGTGTACACCGAAGCGCTGGGCGAAGCCGCCTTCATCGGACGTTGCCGCGTGGTGCCACTGCGTAACACCGGTGCAGCACTATCACCCCATAGCGCGTTCCTAATCATGCAGGGTCTCGAAACCCTGGGGCTGCGAATGGAGCGCCACTGTGAGAATGCCGAGAAAGTGGCCGCGTTCCTCGATGGGCATGATGCAGTAAGCTGGGTTAACTATGCGGCGCTGCCCAACAGCCCCTTCAATCCCAATTGCCAGAAGATCTGCGGGGGCAAGGCCTCAGGTATTGTTAGCTTTGGCATCAAAGGTGGCGTTGAAGCCGGCGGTCGGTTTATCGATGCGCTGCAGTTGATTCTTCGTTTGGTGAATATCGGTGATGCCAAATCCCTCGCCTGTCACCCTGCATCGACCACCCATCGTCAGCTTAATCCTGAGGAACTTGCCACTGCCGGGGTCTCCGAGGAACTAGTTCGGCTGTCGATTGGTATTGAGCACATTGACGATATCCTCGCAGATGTCGAGCAGGCGCTTGCAGTTAGTCAGCAGTAGCGGTCCCGCACTGTGACAAGCCTCATCGGTATCGTTCTGCTGCCACTGATCGGCTGGTTGTTGTCCTCCAACCGCCGGGCGATCAATTTGCGAACGGTGGGGTTTGCCTTTCTTTTGCAGGCGGGTATCGGCGGCCTCGTGCTGTTTACACCCGCTGGTTTTTCGGCCTTGATGGCCGCCTCTGAGTATGTGGGCCAATTACTGGAATATAGCCAGGTAGGTATTGGTTTCCTTTTTGGAAGTTTAGCCAAGACCGAAAGCGTGGGCTTTATCTTCGCCTTTGCCGTGTTGCCCGTGGTGATTTTTTTCAGTTCGTTGGTCGCTGTGTTGTATCACATCGGCGTGATGCAACTGATCATCCGAACGATTGGGGGCGGACTGCGAAAACTCTTGGGAACGAGTCACACCGAGTCTTTGTCTGCCGCCGCTAACGTGTTCGTAAGTCAGGCCGAGGCTCCGCTGGTCGCCAAGCCCTACATCCCCGGCATGACCGTGTCCGAGCTGTTTGCGGTGATGGTCGGCGGTATGGCGTCGATTGCCGGTTCGGTGATGGCCGGCTACGCCGCATTGGGGATTCCGCTGGAGTACATGTTGGCCGCTAGCTTCATGGCCGCTCCGGGGGGCTTAATGATGGCCAAGCTGCTGGAGCCTGAGACCCAGATACCCTATGAGCCAAAAAAGGGTGAGGTGGTCCAATCAGAGCAGTACGTTAACGTTGTTGATGCGGCCGCTACAGGCGCAATGAATGGCTTGCGCATCGTCGCTGCCATTGGTGCCATGTTGTTGTCCTTCATTGCCTTAATCGCCTTAGCCAATGGGATTCTGGGGTGGATGGGCGGTTGGTTTGGTCTTGAAGGGCTGACCCTCGAGGGTATTCTGGGTGTGCTGTTTCAGCCGCTTGCTTGGGCGCTTGGCGTTCCTTGGGCCGAGGCAGAATTAGCCGGGAGTCTTATCGGACAAAAGCTTGTGCTCAATGAGTTCGTCGCCTATGTGGCCTACATTGACGTTGCGGGCCAGTTTTCACCGACTGCTCAGGCGGTGGTGATTTTCGCCCTGTGCGGTTTCGCGAATCTCTCGTCGATCGCGATCTTATTGGGCGGCCTCGGGTCGATGGCACCTATGCGCCGGGATGAGATATCGCGCTACGGTTTTCGCGCGTTAATTGCCGCGACGTTGTCCAATTTGATGAGTGCCGCGTTGGCGGGTTTCTTCATTTCTCTGGGGTGAAAACTGTGGTCAATTCCTCTCGAACACTTAAGCGAGTCGCCTAGTGTTACCCCCCGACGAAGGTGCAGGTCATGCTGCTGAAGACCCGCGGGTTGGCCTCGACAGCTTTGCCGGGAAGTCATCACGTCGCTATTTTGCCATTTACGATGCCGACGGCAGTCTGGAGGGGGAGCTTGCCTATTTACTTGGCAAGCTCAGGGGCACTCGATCCTGTGCCCTGTGTGATATCAGTCATGGGTTGAATCCCATTGGCAAGACCGCTTGGCGTAAGTGTCAGGGGATTGTGGCGCGCATCGAGTGGCTTCATCGGGATGAGCAAACGCCAGTAATGCGTGAGTTTACAGACGGTCACCTACCCTGTGTGGTTGCCCAGGACGCCAACGGGTTCGAATTGTTCCTGAGTAGTGATGCGTTGGCAGCAGTGGGCGGTGACTTCAACGAATTTGAAGCGTTGTTTTTAAGACGGCTTGCAGAGTTGGAAAACCAATAGGCAGCCTGCAGCTTGTGGGCGTTCGTCTCGCGGGGCGCGCTCGGTATTACCAACGGGGTTATGCCAAAATGAAGCTTCAACGTTTCACCGAGCAGGATTTCAGCCATTTCATAAACGACAGTTTCGAGAGTGTTCAATCATGACCGATTTTTCCCAACGTGACCCTCAGTCTGGCGTCGCAGATATTCTCTGGCAGCGCTACTCACCCCGAGCGTTTGACAAAAAACCCATCGACGCTTCGGTTGTCGCACGGCTCATTGACGCGGCCCGGTGGAGCCCGTCGTGTTTTAACGAACAGCCGTGGCAGTTTTATACCAGTACCGATGACAGCTTTGATGATTTTCTGGCGTTGCTGGTCGAGGCAAATCAGGATTGGGCGAAGAACGCGTCGCTGCTGGGCTTTCTCGTCGCGCGTCGACAGTTTGATCGCAACGGTAAGCCCAATGATTACGCTCGTTTCGATAGTGGCGCTGCCTGGATGGCGATGACACTGCAAGCTCGAACTGAGGGCTTGTATACCCATGGTATGGGTGGCATTCACCATGAGGCGGTGGCGGAGTATTTAGGGATCGACACCGAGTTATTCGACGTTGTGATGGGTTTCGCGGTGGGCTACGCAACCGACCCAGCGAACTTTGATGACGAGACGCGAAGCAACGAGCAGCCCAACAGCCGGCGTCCGCTGACGGATATTTGGCAATCGCGCTGAGTTTAGACGTGACTAGGATTCGCCTGTGGGCACTTGGCTGGTTGCTCATCGCATTCCCCGCCATGTCCGCCGATGCCGTCGTAGCTGTTGCGGCAAATTTTGCGTCCACCGGGAAACAACTCGTCGGCCAGTATGCCGCCAGTACCGGACATGACATCGACATTGTTATTGGCTCAACGGGTTTGCTGTATGCGCAAATTGTTCGTGGAGCGCCCTACGACCTTTTTCTTGCTGCCGATCGAAGTCGTCCCGAGCGCCTGATCGAGCAGGGCGCGGCGACGCGTGAAAGCCAATATATATTCGCTGAAGGTCGTCTGGCTCTTTGGGTTCCAGCCGCTAGTACGGCTCCAGAGCTATCTAGCCTCGCTAGGCAATTTCCAGGACCCATCGCTCAGGCTAATCCCAATGTCGCCCCTTATGGTGCGGCTGCCCAAGCGCTAATTGTTGACTACGCCGCAGGTGTCGATGAGGAAGTTGGCCGGGCGCTGACCTCGCGCATCGTCTATGGTGAAAGCGTGACATCGGTGTTTACCCTAGTGGATACGGGCAATGCTGTAGCGGGCTTTGTGGCGCTGTCTCAGCTGCTTGCACAGGATGTGCCCCGTGAGCAGTACAGGGTTATGTCCGTTTCCGGTTACCCGCCAATTGAACAAATGGCGGTCTTGACCCAGCGGGGCGCAGTCAATGGCGTGGCAAGGTCACTCATGACATACCTTCAGTCCCCAGCTGCCATCGAGGTTATTAAAAGCTCGGGTTACCGAGTGCCGGAGGCTTCGGAATCGCGGCCTGACGACCGATTGGGTGTGGCGCCGTGATCGAGTGGTCGGCGCTGTGGCTGACTGCCAAGCTGGCAGGGCTGACAACGATTCTGCTGATGTTGATTGCGACCCCACTCGCTTGGTGGCTTGCGACGTCAGCGCGTCGCGGTGTTGCGATCGTCGAGGCGGTTGTGGCCTTGCCGCTGGTATTGCCGCCCACGGTACTCGGGTTCTATCTACTGATGCTGTTCAGTCCCCAGTCAGGCCCCGGTGCATGGTGGGTCGCTATCACCGGAGAGCAGCTTACGTTCTCCTTCTCTGGCTTGGTTGTCGCTTCATTGCTGTATTCCCTGCCGTTTGCTGTTCAGCCCTTACAAACGGCATTTTCGAATGTGGGGAAGCCGCTAATGGAGGCTGGGGCAACCCTTGGCGCTTCAACGATGGACCGGTTTTTGACAATCGCGCTGCCATTAAGTCGCCGAGGCTACCTCACTGCGGCGGTGCTGGCGTTTGCGCACACGATTGGCGAATTCGGTGTCGTGTTGATGATCGGAGGAAATATTCCGGGTGAAACTCGAGTCGTGTCGATCGCGATTTACGAGGCGGTGGAAACCCTTGACTACGCATCTGCGAACGCACTGGCGGCATTGATGTTGGCGTTTTCATTTGCGGTGCTGCTCATTGTGTACGTGCTCAACCGGCGTCCTATTGTGAGGTTAGGGTAGTGGCAAACCTCAGTGTTGACTTCGCGATGACGCGCGGAGATTTCGAATTACAGCTTTCTGAAGACATTGAAATTGACGGTGTGCTCGGGGTACTTGGTCCCAGTGGCTCGGGAAAGACTTCGCTGCTCTCAGCAATCGCGGGTCTGATTGACGACGTGAAGGGCGTCATCTCTTTCGACGGTAACGTTTGGCTCGACAGCAATGCCGGTGTCAGCGTGCCTACCCACCAGCGACGCGTGGGCTATGTATTCCAGGACGCACGCCTGTTTCCCCATTTAAGCGTTGCGAAAAATATTCAGTTTGCTGCGGATCGCGCCAAGGGCGCGGTGGCACTCGAAGACATCGTTGGTGCACTCGATTTGCACAGTTTCCTGACGCGTATGCCGGGCAGTCTATCGGGGGGAGAGCAACAGCGGGTTGCGATAGCGCGAGCACTTGCTAGCAACCCACGTTTGCTACTGATGGATGAACCGCTCTCGGCAACCGATGTCGATAGAAAATCGGAGCTGCTCCCCTATCTGGCGCGGGTCGTT
>CBFHHJ010000109.1:2861-5544 GCA_965655505.1 Luminiphilus sp. | reverse complement strand
CAACCCGTTCCACATGCTCTCGATCGCATTCCTCTATGGCTCGGCCATCCTGTTTGCAATGCACGGCGCAACGATCCTCGCAGTTAGCCGTTATGGCGGTGACCGAGAGATCGATCAGGTGACTGATATCGGTACTGCGGGCGAGCGCTCCATGTTGTTCTGGCGCTGGTGCATGGGCTTCAACGCATCCATGGAATCCATTCACCGCTGGGCATGGTGGTTCGCGGTGTTGACCGTGATCACTGGCGGCATCGGCATCTTGCTGACCGGTACCGTGGTCGAGAACTGGTACCTCTGGGGTGTGAAGCACGGCATTGCACCCGCCTATCCCATGATCGATGCAGCACCCGTAGTTGATCCCATGATGACGGAGGGACAGTAATGACTTCCATTACCGCTAAATTTTGTACGGCCGCCCTCCTAGGCGCATCGCTGTTCATCGCCGGCTGTGAGCAGCCCCCTCAGGAAACTGTTCAGCGCGGGTATCGAGGCACTGGCATGGAGTTAGTCGCCAGCCCTGAGACCCTCGCGGAGACTGTTGCAGCCAACGCAGTACCAGAACCCCAACCGGCAGTGCCCTCAGTGGGTCCTAAAGCAGGGGACATCTACCAAAATGTTCAGGTACTCGGTGATCTAAGTGTCGGCGAGTTCACGCGCCTAATGGCCGCGATGACTGAATGGGTTTCCCCGGAGGAAGGCTGTAACTACTGCCATGTCAACGAAGGGTTCCACCTCGACACCAAGTACACCAAAAAAGTTGCGCGCGTCATGGTGGCAATGACACAACGAGCAAATCAGGATTACAGCGAGCACGTGGGCGGCGCAG
This sequence comes from Luminiphilus sp., assembly GCA_965655505.1. Taxonomy (GTDB): domain Bacteria; phylum Pseudomonadota; class Gammaproteobacteria; order Pseudomonadales; family Halieaceae; genus Luminiphilus. The sequence goes on along the minus strand of CBFHHJ010000109.1, from coordinate 4,718 downwards.
GGGTGACCTGCTACACCTGCCACCGTGGGAAAAATATTCCCGAATACGTTTGGGCAACCGACCCTGGTGGTCCCCACCCTCCCGGCATCACCACCGCTATGCAAAACATCGCATCGGATGCGGCCGCAAGCAGCTCACTGCCCTTTGATCCCTACTCGCCCTTCCTTGAGGAAGCCAAGAGCATCCGCGTTGCAGGTGATACTGCTTTAGCAACAGGCAATCGAAGCTCGATTAAGGAAACCGAGTGGGTCTATAGCTTGATGATGCACTTCTCGGATTCTCTCGGCGTCAACTGTATCCACTGCCATAACAGTCGCGCTTTCTACGACTGGGATCAGAGTTCCCCAGAGCGTGTGCGCGCCTGGCACGGCATTCAGATGGTGAGGGAGTTGAACAACAACTTCGTCAATCTGACAACCGACTGGCTGCCCGATCACCGTAAAGGCCCATTGGGCGATCCGCTGAAGGTGAACTGCAAAACCTGTCACCAAGGTGCATACCGCCCTCTTTTGGGCGCAGACATGTTGTCTGATTACCCGAACCTCAGCAAATACAACGAAGCTACAAAAACCGCCTATTTAAAGGCGGAAGACTGAAATGATTGCTGTGACGCATACGCGTCGCAGCGCTGGCCATTTGGCTAGCAACGAATCTCAGGGCAGCTGTGAAACATTGCAGTTGTTCGGAGATCGCAGTTGGCACGCCCTAGGGCACGTCTCCTGCGTTGAACCGTCGCACCGACGCCTCCGGGCATCATTGCGGCATATCGCTTGACTTACATGGGAGGTAATACCATGAGTGAACAAGGCGGTAGCCCATCAGGGCTGACCAGCAATGAAGCCAAGGAATTCCATAGCGCTTATATACAGGGCTTCCTGGGCTTCACTGCAGTAGCAGTGGTAGCTCATATCCTCGTCTGGATGTGGCGGCCCTGGTTCTAAACCGGGCAATCACTGTTAAACCTGCGGCATGCCGGAACATTGGCAATGTCGTCTAACAGTTAAGGAGACACACTATGCACCGAATATGGATGCTTTTTGATCCGAGAAGGATTTTAGTGGCGAACGCAGCGTTCTTGTTTGTACTGGCGCTGTTTATCCACTTTATTCTGCTCAGTTCAGCAAAATACAACTGGATCGATGGAGCTCACAGCGCACCTGCTGCGAGCCACATGGAGGCTCTGCCCGCTACTCGAAAGTAGCGAGCAAGTCCTTTGGGCCTCGCGAGGGGCCCCGAACTTTTCTTGACCCGTGTTGATGAGTTTCGATTCGTCACAGCAAAGTGCCCGCTTAGATCGGTCTCGTGCATCCCCCCAGATGCGAAATCAAATCTAAACACGTAATTAGCGCTTTGTCCCTATTTTAAATAGGCGGGTCCTTTTTTTTTGCACAGGATTCCTACGCAATGATCGATTCTGCCATCGTGAAACAGCCTGTTTCCTTCCACGATGAAGACCTGATCCTTGTGGATGCCATGGATATACCCCAAGGCACCCTAGCGAAGTGGGCCGCCCATGAGGGTACTGGCCAGCGCCATCGCGCCTTCTCAATCTTTCTTTTCAACGGCCCCCACCGCGTGATGCTTCAACGGCGAAGCCTTTCAAAGCCTTTATGGCCTGGGTTTTGGTCCAACAGTTGCTGCAGTCATCCGCGCAATGGCGAGAGCTATGAAGACGCCACCACGCGCCGTCTGTGGGAGGAACTCGGTGTTAGAGCCCCACTACAACGCATCTATCAGTTTGAGTACCACGCCCAGTTTGGGGATATCGGCGCTGAGCACGAACTGTGCTCCGTTTATGTCGCATCAACGGACCAACCCGCCAGCCTCAGCTGTCACGATGACGAGGTGATGGAGTGG
>CBFHHJ010000109.1:0-2764 GCA_965655505.1 Luminiphilus sp. | reverse complement strand
ACGAACTGTGCTCCGTTTATGTCGCATCAACGGACCAACCCGCCAGCCTCAGCTGTCACGATGACGAGGTGATGGAGTGGGACTGGTTCTCGATCGATGAGGTCGACCGCTGGTGCGCTGAGGCACCCGAACAATTAACGCCCTGGTTTAAGCAGGAATGGCACGCGCTGCGCACGACATACCACGACTCACTACAGGCTGCCCTCGCCTAACCCAAAGACCTGAGCGGAGTCGCTTGAACGCGGCATTAAACAAACCTGACGTGACGATAAAGTGTGCCTGACGACATCAGCTTGAGGTTCAGCCAGTGGCTGACCAACGTCGATCTACCAAGTTGGTATCAACATACTGCAACATAGCTACCCGCCCGGCTTGGGTGAGGCTGACAACATTGCCTTGTGCTTCCAGCAAACCATTGGATTCAAGCTGGTCAAGTAAGCTATCACCCGCCCTCTCGGAATCATTCGAAGATTTGCTTACCGACAGGTTCGAGCATAGTTGCGACAGCATCGCGCGATCCGCCGATTCGGCTTCAGACAACTTAACGCCGGCCCACTTGGGCTGCACTCCCGCCACAAGCCGCTCATGCCAGTTATCCAACACAATGTGATTCTGAACGAGCAGGCCGGGCAGTTCTGTGACGGCGCCGATTCCAAAACCTAGCACCCAAGGTATTTGCTGATCGGAATAGCCCAGGTAGTTTCTGTACAGCTGGCCTTGTTTCTGAGCCCTGGCAAGAGTATCGCTGGACTTAGCGAAACCGTGCACACCCACCCACTGATAATCTGCGGCTTCAAGGGCCTGCAGAATAGCCACAAACATGGACATTTTCTCTGCGATGGACGGCATAGCCTGAACATCGAGGAGTTGCTGGTGGGGGAACATGTTGCCCCGACGCACGAATGGCTTACAGTGAATTCTGTCGGGGCCAAGATCGACAATGTGGCCAAGCGTCTCGTGAATACTGGCAACCCGCTGATCAGGAAGTCCATATATCAAATCGATGGTAACGCGCTCAAAGCCAACCGCCCGGGCATTCTCACAGGCGTCCTGCAACAGCTCGGGTGAATAGGTTCTTCCCATCGCCGACTGAATTTGCGGATCAAACTCCCGTACTTCGAAACTGATATTCTTGAACCCTAGTCCACGCATTAGTTCAAGCTGTGACCGAGTGGTGCGCTTAGGACTGCACTCGATTGAAGCGTCGGTATCGTCATCGACCGTAAAGAAGCGGTCAACCATGGCACCCACGTGGGCGAGCTGCGATGCTGACAAATAATTTGGCGTGCCACCACCAACGTGCAGTTGCGATAGACGTTGTTTGGATTCGAAACGGGCTGCTGTCAGCGCCAACTCAGACTCCAGATCACTGAGGTATTGCTCAATGACAGCCGAATCATGGGTGACTTCCGCGTGCCGCTCGCAGCTCAGGCAACGGGTGGGACAAAAAGGCAAATGGATATAGACCGCTAACTTGTCACCACGGTCAAGATTTGACGCGCATCGATCCAAGGCCGACAAATACAGGTTGTCGGAAACCGGCACCGCTTTACCGCCAAAGGCCGAGCTGGTTCTTAATAAATCGGTATCGACCGCCAGGTTGCTCTGGCGAGATAAAATCTCAGATGTGCTCATGAATAGCCTCCGCGTAGCCACGTATTCGGGCTAACTGGGCTTACCATGGCTTCTGTCGGCAACCCATCTCGGTCGGTGGGTTCGAGCGCATGTTTAACAATCTGCCAGTCAGTACAAACAAGAAGGCGGTCTTTCGCCTCGGAATTAACAGTAGTACCACACGCCGTCAGCGTCAAGTGATGTTGACAACGACATTGTTCGATTTTATCGATCAACATTTACTTGGCTCTCCCTCAGCAACCGGTTGTACCAGTACAATCCAAGTAGCACCAACCTGAAAGCGTGCGGTGTGGACACCACGACTGACAATTTCATCTTTTTGAAATACCAAGACACCCAACTGATCGCGCCAGCGAGCAATGGCATCGTCAAGATCCTTCACCAATAGCGTGATGTGGTGCACATTCTTAATCAAGCCAGTATCGGTAGACATAGATTATTCCTTCTGTTGTTTGATAATCGCGCTAGCTGCGGCGGCGATCGACTCTGCATCAACCCCAAAGTGCGCACGCAAATCTGCACGTGACTCACTTAAACCGAAACCATCAGTCCCCAATACTGCGTAGGCGCCCTTCACCCAGCTCGCAATCATACGCGGCAATGCAGAAACGTAATCGCTGGTGGCTACGGTAGGCACAGCCTCCCCACCCAGCAGCTCCAGGACCCAAGGCAGCGCTATATCTGATGTGCTATTTACAAGCTCATTAGAAGATTCTGAACCGTCGCGCAATAGCTGTTCATATATTTCAGCGTCTCGGGCCAGCTCTACATAACTGGTGATGCTAAAAACAGCTACGGCAAAGCCCTGTGCACTAAGCCGCTCAGCCGCCGTTAAGACTTCGCTGAGAATAGCACCCGAGCCGAGCAAGTTGATACGCGCGCCCTTGCCCTCAGGCTCCTTAAGACAGTAGCCACCTCGCACAATTGCTGCCTCAGTAGCACACTCGGGTCTAGCCAGCACGGGCATGACCTGGTTGTAAAGCATCAAGTAAAAGAGTTCATCATGTTGTTCAACGAACATCCGCCGAATACCATAGTCCACAAGGGTCGCGACCTCATAAGGGAAGGCCGGATCATAGCTGCGCATGCAAGGAACGGTGCTGGCCAAAATGGGTGAATGCCCGTCTTG
>CBFHHJ010000108.1:3037-5547 GCA_965655505.1 Luminiphilus sp. | reverse complement strand
TTCGCGAGTCTCTCCACAAAACAGGGGTTCCGGGCGAAACGCCTCACAGATATCGGGTCGTCGGGCATCACCAAACAGCTCACACCTGAAAGATGCACTCAGATGAACGCAGACCTCGCCGGCGGCTTTGCCGTTGGGCATGCGGTAAAAAGGTTGCTTAATCGACGGCGCAATGCAGCAAGCCCCGCATCCTTCCCGGCACTCCAAAACCTATTCGATCGCCCCCGCATCGGGGCCCAAGGGTTTGAAGATCAGAAGCAGCTTGGGCAACAGCAACAGGGCACCAGCGACCGCCGCCGCCATGGCAATCACGGTCAGCACACCAAAATAGAGGCTGGGCGTAAAGTTAGACAGCGTTAGCAACGAGAAGCCGATCATGACAGTGACCGTGGTGTAATACATCGCGCGGCCAATGCTACCGTGACTGCGGTGCATGGCTTTGTGATAGTTCCCATCCACCGCATACTCAACTCGAAAACGGTGAATGTAGTGGATGCAGTCATCTACCCCGATACCGACAACGATCGCCGCAATGGTAATGGTCATGATGTCGAGCGGAATACCCGCAAGTCCCATGATGCCGAGCACCATTCCTGCCGCCAGTAAATTGGGCGCCAGTGCTAGCAGCGCCAGCGACAGGGACCGGAACAACACCCAAAACATGAGACCAATCGCAGAGAATACCGCGCCGAGGGTCAAGATCTGCGACGTGAACAAGCTTTGCAGCACGTTGTTATAAAGCACCAAGAGTGACGTAAATTGAATCTGCTCGGGCTCGAGATCGAGTTCCTCAATCAAGGTCGATCGGAGGCTCCGTAAAAACGCGTCCCGTCGAAGGGATTCGCTGGTTTCCATGGCCCTCACCGATATCCGTGCTTCACCGTACTCGGCGGCGTAGTACGGCTTAACCAACGTCGAATCAACATCCTCGGGCATGCTGTGCTCAATTAACGCCATCTCGATAGGACCGAGCTTGGAGCCGTATAAGCCATCCATCACCTCAAAGGCGGTCGAGAGCGACAATACTTTGCCGGCTTCGGGCCGCGCGTCCACTATGGCATGGGCCGCATCAATCAGGCGCCGTCCTTGACTGGTGAACCAGTAGCCGGGCTGAACGCTATCCGCTGAGCCGAAGGGGTCATCGCCGCCAAAGGGGTCGTCGCCGAACGGATCATCACTAAAAGCGTCGTCGGCGAATGGATCATCCGAGAGTCCATCATCAGACCCGGCATCGGAAAATCCGGCATCGGCAAACCCGTCACCGGACAACCCGCCATCCGCCAGCGCGGGGTTGGTCTCTGTTACAAAAGCATCGCCATTTTCCCTAGACCCGTCCACGACGCTTGCGGCCTCCTCCGACACCGATGAATCCATGCCCTCGGCGTTGAGCTCAAGTCGACTTTCGGCGGGGGGATACAAAATAATATCGAGCGGAATTGTGCCACCGAGCTTGGCATCCAGTACCTGCATGCCCTGATAGATTTCAGTCGACTCCTTGAAGTAGTCAATAAAGCGATTCTCAACCTGCAAGCGACTGATGCCAATCACCGTCGCCACCGCCAGCGCCGTCGTGGCCAGCAGCACTATCCCACCTCGCTTCTCAACGAAACCCGACAGCTTTTGAGTGACACTGGTGTCGGATGCCGTACGGACTTGGCGAGCAGGCTCGGGCAACACCGCCATCAGCGCAGGCACAATCAAAAACGTACAAATAAAGCCGACAATGATGCCCACTGTCATCATGAGGCCGAAATCAATCACCGGTTTCAGCCCCGCAACCAACAATGACGCGAAGGCGACCACAGTAGTAAGGGCGGTATAAAAACAGGGCGCAGCCATCAATCGAGCTGCGTCAAGCGCACGCTGAGCGCGCCCGTTGTCGGGCTCCGTATGCTCGAGCTCGCGGTAACGAACAACAAGGTGCACCGACAACGACAAGGTGACAATGAGCAAAACCGGGACGAAATTTGAAGAGATTACTGTCATGCGCCAATCAAGCATGGCCAGCAAGCCCAGCATGATGGTAACCGTCGCCGTGCAATTGACAATCGGTGCCACCACCCAACGCCAATCCCGAAAGATCACTGCCAATACCAGCACCATGATGGCAATAATGGCGAATCCAAAGGTAATCAAGTCTGACTGAACAAAGGCGACCATATCCGCCGCGATCATCGGCACACCGCCCACAAATATCTCGGCTTGATCACGGTAAACGTCAGCGACTGCGCGCACCTCCTCAACCAGCTGACTGCGGCTCGCTGACATCACTTGTTGCAACGTGTCGTAGCGACCTTCAACAGCCTCAAGCCGCTCTAGCTCGGCGTCATCTAACGCCCCCTCGCGCTCAAGAGCCCGCAGCGCTTCACGCTCATCAAGCAGCGCTTCTAGCTCTGCATTAGTGGCAAGGCTTACCTGTACAGCAGTCAAATCCCCCTGCTCGCTCACCAGTAAATTTTGGTAAATCGGGCTCGTCGTCAATTCAACCAGCGCTAGGGCACGGTCAATAT
>CBFHHJ010000108.1:0-2938 GCA_965655505.1 Luminiphilus sp. | reverse complement strand
CCAAAAAATCTGATCGGCCATTTGAGTCGACGCGGCCAACTGTTCTCGATGCTGGCCGCTGCGCATCGTGTTTGAACGGGGCTCAATCACAGCGATCACTTTGCCGCGCCGACCTCGGGCATGCAGTCCACGTAAAGTGGTTTCGATGGCCGTAGGGTGATGGGCAAAGTCGTCAAACACTTCGATGCCGCCGGGGGTGCCACGTAGTTCAAGCCGCCGCTTGACGCCTTTAAATACCGCCAGCGCCGCAGCACTCGTTGCCGGCGCGATTCCGACATGGGCAGCAGCGGCGATTGCCGCACAGGCGTTAGCAAGATTGTGTTGGCCAATCATCGACCACTCGACGGTCACCGGCTCATGATGGGGTCCGCTAATCTCAAAACGGTCTCCAGCAGGCGTCAGCGCACGGACCATCCAATCGGCAGCTGGGCTGTTGCCGTCGGCGCTATCGATACCTAGAGTTTCTATAGGCGTCCATGCACCACGAGCCATCACCCGGTCAATTGCCTCAGAGGGCGGCCGTAGTATTTTTCCTTCCGCGGGAATGCAGCGCACCAGGTGGTGGAACTGGGTTTCAATAGCTGCAAGATCGGGGAATATATCCGCGTGATCGTATTCAAGGTTACCGATAACGAGGGTGCGCGGACGATAGTGGACAAATTTGGAGCGCTTATCAAAAAACGCCGTGTCGTATTCGTCTGCCTCAATAACAAAAAAGTCTGACTCCCCGGCACGCGCTGACAAACCAAAATTTAACGGCACACCGCCAACCAAAAATCCCGGCTTCATGCCGGCGTATTCGAGCAGCCACGTGAGTATTGCGGTCGTCGTTGTCTTACCGTGAGTCCCCGCAACAGCTAAGACCCAGCGACCTGCCAACAAACGCTCGCCCAGCCACTGAGGCCCCGACATATAGGGAAGACCCCGGTTTAACATTGCCTCGACCGCGGGATTGCCACGGGATAAAGCATTCCCCACAACTACGAGATCCGGCGCAGGGTCTAAATGAGCTGCCTCATAGCCCTCGTAAAGGGCAATGCCCGCCTCCGCAAGCTGCGTACTCATCGGCGGGTATACATTCGCGTCCGAGCCCGTCACCCGATAGCCCAGCTCACGTGCAAGCAAGGCGAGCCCGCCCATGAACGTACCGCAAATACCCAAAATGTGAACGTGACCCGACAAACACATTACTCCTGATAAAAGTCCGCAAAGCCTAGCACGCAAGTCAGCCAAAACGCGCACCTGCCTGTCAGATCTTGATAGACTCGCCATCCACTAACGGTCTAGTCGCGAGGACAGCATGCCGAAAGCCAACGCGTTTTACGCTCAATCAGGTGGCGTAACACCCGTAATCAATGCCTCTGCCTGCGGTCTCATTGAGACCGCCCGAAAGCACAAACAACATATCGGCAAGGTTCTTGCGGGCAGAAATGGCATCATCGGCGCGTTGCGAGAGGACTTAATTGATACCGGCAAGGAAAGCAAAGCGGCCATCCGAGGCTTGCTCACCACACCCTCTGGAGCATTTGGATCCTGTCGCCATAAATTGCGCAGCATCGATGAGAACCCCGCCGAATACCAACGATTGATCGACGTTTTTAAAGCCCACAACATTCAATATTTTTTCTACAACGGCGGTGGCGATTCAGCTGATACCTGCCTGAAAGTTTCACAACTTTCGGCGCGACTTGGCTACCCTCTTCAGGCCATTCATGTGCCGAAAACGATCGATAATGACCTGCCGTTTACCGACAACAGTCCAGGCTTCGGTTCAGTAGCAAAGTACATTGCTGTTTCGACCCAAGAAGCTGCACTTGACGTTGCTTCGATGTGTGAGACCTCCACCAAAGTCTTCATCCTTGAGGTGATGGGTCGCCACGCAGGGTGGTTAGCCGGTGCCTCGGGATTAGCTGCCGAAAACAACGGCGACGCACCGCATATCATTCTCTTCCCTGAAGTTGCGTTTGATCGTGAACGCTTCCTCGCCAAAGTTCAGAAGACAGTATCAACCAAAGGATATTGCGTCATTGTGGCATCCGAGGGCGCGCAAACGGCAGATGGCAAGCTACTGAGTGACAGCGGTGTTCGCGATGCTTTTGGTCACGTGCAGCTTGGGGGTGTCGCGCCCATTCTTGCGGAACTTGTCAAAAGCGAGCTGGGGTACAAGTATCACTGGGCGGTAGCAGATTACCTACAACGCGCAGCACGACACATTGCCAGCCAGGTGGATGTGGATCAGGCCTATGCCGTTGGACAGGCTGCGGTTGAAATGGCACTGGAGGGCAAAAACGCCGTGATGCCCACGATTCTGCGCAATAAAGGAAGCCGGTATGGGTGGACGATTGGTGAAACCAGCCTGAGTCGCGTGGCTAACCGAGAAAAGAAGATGCCCAAGAGCTTCATTACCAAAGACGGGTTTGGCATCACCGCCAAAGGGCGCGCCTACTTTTCGCCGTTGATTCAAGGTGAGGCGTATCCGAACTACAAAAACGGGTTGCCCATCTACACGCGACTGAAATGCGAGACAGTGCCTCGAAAGCTTAAAGATCGCTTCGACATCTAACGCCGAGGTAGGTTTATCCAGCCTTTCTCTCGCCGAAATATCGAAAATCCGACAGCAGCATAGGCGCACCACTATCCATCGCGTAAGATACGCGGCCTTAATTTTGTAATTACCCCAACCCGCCCCTTTGAGGGAAGATAGATCAGGAGACCACACCATGTATCAGGATGGAGAATTCGCACGCTGGCGCCGACACCCCTGGCACGGACTCGACGCAATCCCCGAAGGTGCCGACGAAGGCATTGTTCAGGCTTACATTGAAATGCTCCCAAGCGATACCGTGAAGTACGAGCTAGACAAAAACTCGGGGTTTTTGATGGTAGATCGCCCCCAGCGCACCAGTGCCACCCCGCCGGCTCTCTACGGTTTTATTCC
>CBFHHJ010000107.1:0-5548 GCA_965655505.1 Luminiphilus sp. | reverse complement strand
GGGTGAGCAGTCGCGCGTTGCGCCGAGCGACATCTTGCTCGCGAAAAAAATCCACCGCTTAGTTAGGCTAGTCGGCTACTCAAGAAAAGCTCACGCTGGGCGCCGCCTGGATGACGGCGCTGTCCTCAAATTCGAGCAGGCTGGCATCATCGCGATGACCGAACCAGCCTGCAATGACGACGTTAGGGAAGCTCTGTCGATAGGTGTTATAGCCCATGACGGCGTCGTTGAAACCCTGTCGTGCAAAAGCCACGCGGTTCTCGGTAGACGTCAGCTCCTCGGACAATTGCTGCATGTTCTCGCTGGCTTTTAGATCAGGATAGGCCTCCATCACCACATTCAGACGACCGAGCGCGCTGCCCAGAGCACTTTCTGCACCCGATAGACTCTTGATGGCGCCAGGATCGATGCCACTCTCACCGACGGCCTTGAGCGCCGATGCCGCCTCATTTCTTGCGGAAATGACAGCTTCGAGGGTCTCCCGCTCATGACTGAGATACCCTTTCGCGGTTTCCACGAGATTGGGTATGAGGTCGTGTCGCCGTTTGAGTTGGACTTCGATTTGCGCGAAGCCGTTTTTGTAGCGATTTGCCAGTGCCACGAGTTGGTTGTAGATCGCGATCGACCAGATAATCACGATGCCGATCGTTGCAAGGATAACGATAGTCGAGACTTCCATAGATAGCTCCCTAGATACGTTTTTTAATCTCTCGCCAGAACCACGAGATCGCCTTTGTTGAGTCTGATTTCGTCTGCCGTGAGCCCCACTAGCTCGTGAGGGAATACCAACCACGCGTCTGTTTCGTTGACCCAATAATCCGGGGCGATGTCAGTTACGTTCTTGCTGGGCTTATACCAAGGTGTGGCCACTTTAAGATCCTGCGGCATATTCCGGCGGCACTTATTCTTCAGCTTTTCAAAAATTGCCTTAACGCTGCGGCCCGAATCAAACACGTCATCAACCAGTAGAACTTTGTCCTCGGCGTTCACGTTGTCGATGACGTAGTCGAGCCCGTGCACACGGACGACTTTTTCCTGCTGTTCGATACCCGTATAGGAAGAGGTTCGAATAGCAATATGATCAGTGGTGATGCCTGAGTATTCAAAGTATTCCTGAATTGCGATGCCAACCGGCGCACCACCGCGCCAGACACCAATGATGAAGTCGGGTTGAAAACCGCTGTCAATAATTTTGGCGGCGAGCCTAAACGAGTCTTGCAGTAACTCGTTGGCTGAGATGTAGACTTTGTCCATTGGATCGGGGTCGCTGGTGATCAGGAAAGGAAGCCAAACTTTATCACAAAGATAGCCGCCACCACGTAGACCGCGATTGAACACTGCTTTGCCTGACCCGAGAGCACCTTGATGAGCGCGTAGGTGATAAAGCCCAGACCGATGCCGTCGGCAATGGAATAGGACAGGGGCACGGCTATGGCTGTGACCACGGCTGGGGCGCTTTCCGCAATGTCCTGCCAATCGAGATCTTCAAGCGCGCGTGCCATCAATGTGGCGACAAAAAGTAGCGCCGCACCGGTCGCAAAAGAAGGTACAGATTGCGCAAGCGGCGCTACGAACAGACACAGCAAAAACAGCACGGCGGTTGTTACGGCCGTGAGACCGGTGCGGCCACCGGCTTCAACACCGGCAGCGCTCTCGATATAGCTGGTTGTTGACGACGTGCCCAACACCGCACCAACCGCGGTTGCACTCGAATCGGCCAGCAGCGCTCGTTTAAGACGGGGTAAATGGCCCTGCTCGTTAAGCATGCCCGCACGGTTGGCGACACCAACGAGGGTGCCCGCGGTATCAAACACATCCACCAGTAGTAAGGTGAGAATGACGGTAACCATCGACAGGCTAAATGCGGCCTGAATGTCGAGCTCAAATAGGGTGTCTACAGCAGGTGGTGCTGAGACGACGCCCTGGAAGTCCGCCGCACCTGTGAGCCAGCCAATCACCGTGACAATCAACATGCCGATCACGACCGCACCGAGTGTGCGGCGTGCCGACAGCGCAGCAATCAGGACAAAGCCAAACAACATAAACAACGCAGGTGCGGCCGTCAGATCACCAAGCCCAACAATGGTTGCGTCATTGGCGACGATAACGCCGCTACCCGAGAGCGCGATGATGCCGAGAAAGAACCCGATGCCCGCTGAAATGCCCAGCTTCAACGAACGAGGAATTGCATTAATCAGCCACTCACGCACCGGCAGCACAGACAGCACAATAAAAATGATGCCCGAGATAAACACAGCACCCAGCGCAGTCTGCCAACTATGGCCCATGCCGAGTACGACGCCATAGGTGAAGAAGGCATTTTGGCCCATGCCCGGCGCCTGAGCGACGGGGTAGTTGGCATACAGCCCCATCACAGCGGTGCCGATTGCGGCGGCTAAACATGTGGCAACGAATACGGCACCGAAGTCCATGCCCGCATCGGAAAGAATGCTGGGGTTGACGACAGTGATATATGCCATTGCGAGGAAGGTTGTCAGACCCGCAAGCAGTTCTCGACGAACCGTTGTGCCGTTAGCTGAGAGTTTGAAGTAACGATCGAGTAAGGCGTACATGGGCTCAGGCCTGTTCCAGTGTTTTAAGGTAGTGGGCTTTTTGGGTGTCACTCAGCCAACTGACATCGAAGCTATTGCGGACGAGCGTGCGCACCTCTTCGCGAGTGAAGTCGGCTTCATCAACCAATGCTTCAAAGTTTTCATTCAGGTACGCGCGGAAATAAGCTGGATCGTCTGAATTGACGGTGGCCTTCATGCCACGCTTGAGCATCTCTCGGATTTCATTGCCCGTTAGGCTTTGCACCACAAAGCGGTTGGATACGGGGCAAACGGTAAGCCCTAATCCTTTGCTGACAATTGCCTCGCAGAGCGCGTCGTCTTCGAGCGCGTTAATGCCGTGATCAATGCGATCAACGTTAATAACGTCTAGGCACTCTCTGATGTGACCCAGAATATCTTTTTGGTTTACATCACAGTGCATCGTGAGCTTTAAACCCAGTGCGCGGGCATCAGCAAACACCTGGGTAAATTTGCTCGGTGGATTGTCCTTCTCGTCGGAGTCGAGCCCAACCCCGACGAGCTTATCCAAATGAGGCTTGGCCATCTCCAGGTGCTCGGCCGCTGACTCGGCGCTCATGTCGCGCAAGAAGCAGAGAATAAGCTGACTCTCGACGCCCAGTTGATCCCGCGCATCGCACTGAGCGCGATAAATACCGTTAATGACGGTGTCAAAGTCGACGCCACGACTGGTGTGCGCCTGAGGGTCAAAAAACGGCTCCACGTAGACGATATTTTGTGCTGCTGCGCGCTGGAAATAGTGAAACGCGAGTTCGTAGAAATCCGCCTCGGTGCGCAACACATCCATCGCCGCGTAATAAATCGTCAGGAACGAGGGCAAATCGTGAAAATCGTAGGCCGCAACCACTTCGTCGGGGGTCTTGTAGGGCAGCTCGATACCGTTGCGCTCGGCGAGCGCAAAGATGTGCTCGGGTTCCAGCGTGCCCTCCAAATGAACGTGTAATTCGGCCTTTGGTAACTGCTGAATGAAATCGCGCATTGTTGCTCCTGTTCGTTAAAGCACCTTATCAAAACTCACTGTTTAGACAGATCGCCGAGTATGCCACCGAGATTGGAGGCTCGTAACTCAACCGGGGCGACGGGCAAGGATTAGCAGCGAGGTTGCACTTAAAGCGACTGCTCCCAAGGCCGCTGGCCACAGTCCAGCTGCTAAAAACGGGGCAATCACGCCCGTACCGCCGGCAGTAAGCAACATGACATAAAGAATGATTAAGGCAGACGCTCGGGCATCGTCGCCATCGCAGGCCTGTAGTGCTGCGTGAAATCCCGGTGGCCCGCGCAGACCAAAGCCAAAATTGAGCGGTAGGAACAGCCCCGCAATTACCCAGGGGTTACCGCCGCCGATCAGTCCGTACGCGAGTAAAGCGCCTGCGCCCGCGAACGCGAGTGTGCTGCCCATCAAAATCACCTGCTCATCACCGAATCGCCTAACCGCGACGCTGGTCATATTGGCGGCAAGGATGAAGCTTGAAATACCGATTAGCTGCATGATGATGAAGTGTGTGAGGGTGCCTCCCAGTGCCACAACAAATACCGTCGGCATGGCAAAAACAAATACCAGCAACGCGGCCAGTGCAGTGCCCTGACTTAAGGCGTGACGCTGAAACGCTGTGTTGCGCAGCAGAAGCAAGTAGCCGATTCTGGAAGGCTTGCCTCGAAGTTCGGGCATAAATGATCGAGCGAAAAATAGCAGTAGCGCAAGGGTAAGCGCGAGAATGGCAGTCGACCAAAACGACCCCTGCCAGCCAAAGTGTGCAAGGAGCCACACGCCGATGATAGGCGCGATGGCGGGCGCTAGAGACTCAACACTACCCAACACCCCGAGCGCACGCAGTGCACCGGCCTCATCGAATAGCGCGCGGACCATACCCGGCGTCACCACTGCCGCGCAGGCGGCAGAAAACCCTTGTATGAAGCGCAAACCAATCAATAACTCGATGCTGGATGCCACCGCGGCGAGCATTGATAGCAATCCGTAACTCACCATCGCCGCAAACAGCAATTTGCGATGATCGATTCGTGCGCCCAACTCGCCAAAGGCCAGTAAGCCAACTCCAGTGCCCGCTGCAAAGCTGGCAAGCACCATCTGCGCATCGGTGATGGTACCCCCGAGTGCGTCAGGCAGGCTCGGCACGGCCGGCAACACCAAGTCAGTGCCGGCTAAACTCACTAGGGTGCAGCTCACCAACAGCCCAGCCACGCCAACGGCGTTCCGGTGATTCATGGATGGCCCAGTCAATGGTTTAGCGCGTGCATACGAGAAGCAACATCGTTACGGGGCAGGATTGCCTTGAATATAGTCATCGATCGCTGCCAGGTATTGGTTTCGGCGCGCTTCATCAAGATAGGCACCCTGAAACCCATTGCGCACTAGACGTTCTGCGGCCTGAGCAGTCATACCCAAGGCGCGCTCTAGTGCAGCGAAGTTGTCGAGCAGGTAGCCGCCAAAATAGGCGGGATCATCGGCATTCACCGTGACGCAGAGACCGCGGTCCAGCAGCGACAGAATTGGGTGATCCTTGAGGTCAGGGTAGACCTGCAGGCGTTGATTGGAGAGCGGGCAGACTGTGAGCGGTATCTGCCGCGCTGCGAGTTCATCGAGCAAGCTGTCGTCTTCGACGGATCGAACCCCATGATCGATACGGGTGACGGTTAGTAGATCAAGGGCCTCGCGCACGTAGGTAGCCGATCCCTCTTCACCTGCATGGGCGGTGAGTGCATAGCCTTGCTCCGCGGCGGCGGCGTATAAACGCTGAAAGTCTCTTGGTGGAAAGTCCCGCTCGGCGCTCGCGAGCCCGATCGCGGCGAAGTGATCTCGATAGGGGCGCGCAGCCTCTAACATGGCGAGACAGTCCGCTTCCGGTAGATGACGCAGGAAGCTCAGAATCATCACTGTGGATTGGCCCCAGCCCTCGGCGGCCTCTTTAATTGCGCGGTTAAAGCCATCAAGTACCGTA
>CBFHHJ010000106.1:0-5647 GCA_965655505.1 Luminiphilus sp. | reverse complement strand
AACGATTACCTCGCTACTCGTGATGCGGCCTGGATGGGACCGCTGTATGAGTTTTTGGGCATGACGGTTGGCGTAATTCGCTCGGGTCAAAGTCCCGAAGACAAGCGCGCTGCTTACGCCAGCGACATTGTCTACGGTACCAATAACGAGTTTGGCTTTGATTACCTGCGCGACAACATGGCCTTTAGCATCTCCGATAAAGCACAAGGCAAACTGTCTTTTGCGGTGGTTGATGAGGTGGACTCGATTCTTATCGATGAGGCTCGAACGCCTTTGATCATCTCTGGAGCCGCCGAAGACAGCTCTGAGATGTACAAGGCTGTTAACAAGCTGATTCCGAAGTTGGTGCAGGAGACCGAGGAGGACGCAGGGGATTTCACCGTTGATGAGAAGCAGCGCCAGATTGAGTTGACCGAAGCGGGTCATGAGAAAGTCGAAGATTTGTTGATTAAGGCAGGCTTGCTCGAAGAGGGTGACAGCCTGTATGCCGCGACAAACTTGGGTCTATTGCACCATGTGCACTCGGGTCTGCGTGCCCACGTATTGTTCCAGCGTGACGTCGAATACATTGTGCAAGACACTCAGGTAGTCCTGATTGATGAGCACACTGGACGAACCATGCCCGGCCGTCGTCTGTCAGAAGGTCTGCATCAGGCCATCGAAGCCAAGGAAGGCGTTCGCATACAGAGCGAGAGTCAAACACTGGCATCGACAACGTTCCAAAATTACTTCCGTTTATACGACAAGCTGAGTGGTATGACCGGTACTGCGGATACTGAAGCATTTGAATTCCGTCAGATTTACGGCCTTGAGGTGGTTGTTATCCCGACCAATAAACCAATGGCACGGAAAGATCTGAATGACCTGGTATATCTGACAGATGGCGAGAAGTACGACGCTATTTGTGAGGACGTGAAGTCCTGTATCGAAAATGACGCGCCAGTGCTCGTGGGTACCGCGTCAGTTGAGACCTCTGAAGTGCTGTCTAAGCGCTTCAAAGAGGCTGGCATCGAACACAAAGTGCTCAACGCCAAATACCACGAGCAGGAAGCGGAGATCATCGCTCAGGCCGGTCGCCCTGGCATCGTGACCATCGCCACTAACATGGCGGGTCGCGGTACCGATATTGTGCTTGGGGGAAATCTCGAAGCTGAACTCACGGCGGCGGGTGATATTTCCGACGACGAGAGAGCGAAGATCAAAGAAGAGTGGAAAAATCGCCACGATACGGTGCTCGAGGCGGGTGGCCTGCATATTTTGGGTACCGAGCGCCACGAGTCGCGCCGTATTGATAACCAGCTGCGTGGTCGAGCGGGCCGTCAGGGGGACCCGGGTGTTTCCCGGTTCTATCTGTCCCTCGAGGACAACCTGATGCGCATCTTCGCTTCGGATCGGGTTAAGGGCTTCATGCAGGCCCTTGGCATGGAGAAGGGCGAGGCGATCGAACACCGAATGGTCACCAACGCTATCGAAAAAGCTCAGCGGAAGGTTGAAGGCCGCAACTTCGACATCCGTAAACAGCTGTTGGAATACGATGATGTCGCCAATGATCAGCGGCGCATTATTTATCGTCAGCGGGATGAGTTGCTGAGCGATCACGATATCTCCGAGACGATTACGCAGGTGCGTCACGACGTTGTGAATGCCGCGGTCGATACCTACATTCCGCCCATGAGCGTTGAAGAGCAGTGGGACGTGCCAGGGCTTGAGCGTCAGATGGAAGCGGAGTTTGGTGTGACCATGCCGATCAGTGCCTGGCTTGAGGAAGATAAGAGTCTTCACGAAGAGTCACTGCGCGCGAGGATCGTCGAAGAAGTGCAGGCAGCCTATGACGCCAAGTCGAATCTGGTTGGCGAAGGTATGCGTCAGCTTGAGAAGCAGATCATGCTGCAGGTTCTCGACAATCTTTGGAAAGAGCACCTGGCAACCATGGATCAGCTGCGCCAGGGCATTCATCTGCGCGCTTACGCCAACAAGAACCCCAAGCAGGAATACAAGCGCGAGTCCTTTGAGCTTTTTGAAAAACTGTTGGACAGCCTGAAGTACGAGGTGATTCGCTTCCTGAGCCACGTGCAGGTTCAGCGCCAGGATGAGGCAGCCGAGGTTGAGCGGCGCCGCCGTGAAGAGGCAGCCAAGGCTAAGATGGCATTTGAGCATGCCCAGGCGTCGGCTGTTTCAGAGGCGACTCAAGGGGAAGCGGGTGATGTGGCAGCACAGGCTGCTGCCGCACGACCACAGACTGTTAAGCGTGAGGCCCCCAAGGTTGGCCGCAACGACCCCTGTCCCTGTGGGAGCGGCAAGAAGTTCAAACAGTGCCATGGTGCTTTGGCCTAATTATGAATTCGAGCTATGAGGTTCGAACGATGAGGTTCGAGTCATGAGGTGCGCGCCATGAGTGCCGAGTCTTTTTATCCTGTGGCGGGCGTTCGACTTGGCGTTGCGCAGGCGGGCATTAAAAAGCCCAATAAAGATGACGTCACGCTGATCGAGTTGGCGGCGGGTTCGACAACCGCCGGCGTGTTCACTCAGAACGCCTTCTGTGCGGCACCGGTTCACGTCGCCAAAGAGCATCTGGAGAAGTGCGGGCATCAACCGCGCTACTGGGTGATCAATACGGGTAACGCCAATGCGGGCACCGGTTCTGCCGGCATGGCCGCATCACGGATGACCTGTACCGCGGTGGCCGAAGCCTGTGGTCAGTCATCCGAGGACGTGCTGCCATTTTCGACGGGTGTGATCGGCGAGTTACTGCCTGCACAAAAAATTGCCGATGCCGTAAGCGATGCCAAGGCTGAGCTCTCTGAGGATGGCTGGCAGCGCGCGGCGAGTGCGATTCTGACCACAGACACACGACCCAAGCTGGCATCCCGGCGTATTCAACTTGATGGTAAGTGGGTAACGATCACCGGCATGTCGAAAGGTGCGGGCATGATCTGCCCCAACATGGCGACTATGCTGGCGTTTATCGCCACCGATGCCGCGATTGAGCCGCCGGTATTAAATGCGCTGCTTAAAGACGCAGTCGATGCTTCATTCAACCGCATTACCGTTGATGGCGATACGTCGACTAATGACGCAGCGGTGATTGCCGCGACGGGAATGTCAGGTGTTTCGATTGCTGCTGTTACTGCTGATGGGGCGTCTGATGCTGCTATTGATACCAATACCGAAACCGAAGCCGAAATCGATTCAGATGCCGGCATCGGTCGTGATGGTTCGACGTATTCCGTGTTCAACGAGGCTCTGACCGATTTATGCATTGAGCTTGCCCAGGCGATTGTGCGCGATGGCGAGGGTGCGACTAAGTTTGTGGAAGTCAGCGTCATAGGTGGGCGCGATAGCGCCGAGTGCGATGCGGTGGCCTACACTATTGCCCATTCGCCGCTGGTGAAGACAGCGCTGTTTGCGAGCGACCCGAACTGGGGGCGTTTATTGGCTGCGATTGGTCGGGCGGGCCTTGAAGGCTTGGTGGTCGACGACGTTGCCTTGTTCCTGAATGACGTGCTGATTGCTGAGAATGGTGCTCGCGCTGAAAGCTACACTGAGGAAGCTGGCGCAGCAGCGATGCAGGCGTCTGAGCTGCTGATTCGGGTTGAGTTAAATCGTGGCAAGGCGGCGACGGCAATCTGGACCACAGACCTTTCCTACAATTACGTGAAGATCAATGCCGAGTACCGGACTTGAGCCTTCGTTTTTAGGCATAGAGTCAATGCCACGGTTTGAAGGGAAGCCACTCTTGTGAAGGAAGTCCACGTTGCGGTTGGCGTGTTAGTTGATGAAGCCGGGCGGGTGCTGATCACCCGCCGGGCGGATGACGCTCATCAGGGAGGGCTTTGGGAGTTTCCGGGCGGCAAGGTGGAGGCTTCTGAAACCGTGCAAGACGCCCTTGCTCGGGAGCTTCAGGAAGAGCTGGGTGTTGCCATTAGCGCATCATCGCCGTTTATGGAAATCCGCCATGATTATGGCGACAAATCGGTGCTGCTCGATATCCATAAAGTTAAGGATTGGCGAGGTGAACCGCGAGGCCTCGAGGGGCAGCCATTGGCTTGGGTGCAGCCTGCAGCGTTGAGAGGTTTTGAGTTCCCCGACGCGAATGTGGCGATTGTTGAGAAGCTACTGGGTGCCTGATTATTGGAGAAGTTGAGTCCTGCTGCAGTGTGCCCTTCGCTTCGACATTCAGGTGCGAAGTCAAGTTGGGCGTTACGCCTTCAACGCTATGAGTCCCTAGATCTCCGCTCTTGCAAGTAATTGCCGGTGCAGCTCATCAACCTTTTCCAATAACTCAGCCAGTGAACCGCTGTTATCGAGAGTCTCGTCGGCCTTCGCGTTTCGCTCTGAGCGGGAAAGCTGTGCGGCCATGATCTTCTTGACCAGTTTTGCATCGTTGTTGTCGCGAGACATGGTGCGGGTAAGCTGCACGTCCTCGGGCACATCAACGACAACCACGTAATCGGTAAAGGAGTTTTGGCCGGACTCCAAAAGCAGTGGCGAGCTAAGCACCACGTAGGGCGAGTCGGCCTCTGCGAGCTGCTTTGTGATCTCATCGCGTATCGCGGGATGTGTCACGCTTTCGAGCCATTGGCGTTCGGTGGGCATTTCGAACACGATTTTTCGCAGTGCAGCGCGATCAAGAGTGCCATCTGGCAGAATGACGCCTGTTCCAAAGCGCTCTTCAATGGCTGCAAGGGCTGGCCGGCCTGGCTCGACGACAAGCCGCGCCACCACATCTGCGTCGACGATGGTGATGCCGTGACTGGCAAGTCTGTCGGTGACGGCGGATTTGCCGCTACCGATGCCGCCGGTGATTCCGACCGTGAGTGTCACGTTATTACTCCACTCGCTTGGGCGACCACGACGATGCTTAGAGTCCGACAAACGTGAAATAGGTTTGCGTTAATTGCTCACCGAAAAAGAGACAAAGCAGCCCTGCGCCCGCGAGATAGGGCCCAAAGGGCATGGGGACTTCACGGCCGCGACGCTGGGTAACCATTAGCACGATACCAATAGCGGCCCCGACGAAGGACGACAGGATGATGATGAGTGGCAGTGCCTCCCAACCAAACCAGGCGCCGAGCGCTGCGAGTAACTTGAAATCGCCGTAGCCCATTCCTTCTTTGCCAGTAACGATCTTAAAGAGCCAATAAACGCTCCAGAGGGCAAGATAGCCCGCCATGGCCCCGACTACCGCTGACTCGAGAGAGGTAAAGACCTCGAATAAATTGAACACGAGCCCCAGCCATAGCAGCGGCAATGTAATGCTATCGGGGAGCAGCTGAGTGTCGATGTCGATGCCTGTCAGAGCGACAAACGCCCAAATTAGTAGCAATGCGCCGCACATGGCAGCTGTAGGGCCGAATACCCAGGCTGCAGCAAGTGAGAGAAACCCCGTTATCAATTCAACGATCGGATAACGCAACGAGATATGGGCTTTGCAGTTGGCACACTTCCCGCCGAGCAGCACATAGCTGATCACGGGTACGTTGTGCCAGGGCTTGATCTCGGCGTTGCAACTGCGGCAGGAGGAGTTAGGAAAGGCGAGCGATAACTTAGCTGTATCAGGGGCCGGCTGTTCTAAGAACTCACAACACTCGGCACGCCACGCCTGCTCCATCATTTTGGGAAGGCGGAAGATCACAACATTTAAGAA
>CBFHHJ010000105.1:0-5658 GCA_965655505.1 Luminiphilus sp. | reverse complement strand
GTATGACAGTCTACCATGCACCCGCATGAGGATTGTTACTGCCCGCATCGTTGCAATCGGTTGCAAGCGCCTTGGAAATCATGGAAGCTTTGGCGATAACTGTAATAAGACAGGAGTATCCGTGCGCGAATTTCCCCGAGTTGCAGCCATTGAGGCGGGCGGCACCAAGTTTGTAGTCAGTGCAGGTGATGATTGGACATCCCCGGATTGTCACACCATTCCAACCTCGTCTCCCGAGGAGACTTTGGCGCATACCCTCTCTGTGCTGCGGAAGGCGTTTGAGCAAGCTCCTTTTGCCGCGATCGGTGTGGCGTCCTTCGGCCCCATCGGCATCCAGCCAGGTAGCGCTGATTACGGCGTCATCGGTGCCACCCCCAAACCGGGCTGGTCTGGCTTTAGTTTCATTGAAGCGCTGAAAGAGTTTGATGTGCCTATCATCATTGATAGCGACGTCAACGGTGCGGCGCTGGCGGAACACCAATTTGGGGCGGGGCGAGATTTAGCGCGGGTATGCTACGTCACCATCGGAACCGGCATCGGTGGCGGTATCATCATTGATGGCGAGGTAAGTAACGGTAAGTCGCACCCAGAGTTGGGGCACATGCTGTTAGCGAAACACCCGGACGATTTGCCCGAAGCGGGCTACTGCCCTTTCCACGGGGCGTGCCTCGAAGGGTTGGCTGCCGGTCCAAGCATTATGAAACGCTGGGGCAAAAATCTGTCGCAGCTACCGAGCGATCACATTGCCCATGAGATCGAGGCACACTATCTCGCGAGTCTTTGTCTGAATCTACTGCTTACGATTGTGCCCGATCGTATTTTATTGGGGGGAAGCGTCGCCCAAACCCCTGGCCTAATAGACAAGGTTCGCGTGAGGACTCGGCAATTACTGGGCGGCTATCTACCTGACATTGACTCATCAGAGGCAATGGCGTCGCTCATTCAGTTACCCGAACTGGCTCCCCTATCGGGGCTGGCCGGCGCCTATGCGCTGGCACGCACAGCAACGCCCGCTACGCCGACTCGCGAATAATCAGTTGCGGGTCAAGCCTGACGCTGGCGGTGTCACGACCCTCGATACCCGCCAGCAGATTGTCAACCAGCACGCGCGCGCCGAGGGTCAAACTCTGATGCACCGTTGTTAAGGCAGGGTGATACTGCTCTGCGAAAGACAGGTCATCGTAGCCCACCACGGCGCAGTCGTCGGGTATTGAAACGCCAGCCTGCATCAGCGCAGTCATTAGCGCCACTGCCTGCATATCCGTCGCGACGAAAATGCCATCGATTTGACGTCTAAGCGATACGACCTTCTCAATCGTGCTTTTGGATTCCTCGGTGCCAATAATCGCACCAAATATCAGCGACTCGTCGATCGCTACACCGGCCGCCCCCAGAGCGGCACGATAACCATCAAGCCGAGCATCAATTTCTGGCCCAGTGCCGTGCCCCACAAATGCTATGCGCCGACAACCGCGCGCCAGCAGGTGATCCACTGCCCGGCGGCCACCAAGCGCGTTGTCAGATCCAACCGTAGGATACTTCGCGCCGGGCACCGCCTCACCCCAAACGGAAATGCCACGGTAGGTCGTGGCAATCCGCTGAATGACTTCGTGTTGAGTGCCCTGACCCAACAGGATAAGACCATCGGCCTTCCGCTGTGCCACGAAATTTTCTAAGAAATCGCTGGGCTGCGGCGAGGTTTTGGACACCAGTAGCGAATGTCCACGTTCATCGAGGGCCTCGGCAACTGCGGCGGTCATTTCCAGAAAAAACGGATCCGAAATGGTCCAGTCGACCCCTTCGGCCGCAGGAATCAACATGGCCGCCGTCAACGATTCTTTTAATCGGAAATTTCGCGCTGACGCGTTGACCCGATAATTGTGTTGTCCAGCAATCTCCCTGACGAGCTTTTTTGTCTTGTCGCTGACGAGCGGTGAATCCGCGAGAGCACGTGATACCGTCGATTTAGAGACACCCGCCAAGCGCGCAATGTCGGACATTTGTAATGGCTCTTGCTGACTCAAAGTCTCTTCCCGTTGTTTATCGATAAGCCACTGATTATGGCTGTAAACCCACGCTGTTTGCACCTCCCAACGCCTGACCCTTAATTGACAGTTCTTAAACGGCAACCCGTAAACGTCAGCCCGCAAGAGTCAGCCTGCAAGAGTCAGTTCGCAGACGTCAGCCACTAAACCGCAGTTAGCGTCTTTCAACTAGGCAGCTATTCAGCACGGACGCTTGATCAACGAAGTCAGGCCTTCAGTGACTCCAGTGCCACTACTCAGGTATTAAGGTGATACTGCCTCGCCGCCCGCACTTATATCGCTTCACGGTAAAGCTGGTACGCTACTCAGGTGAGAGCCCATCTTATAAATATGTAATAAAACTACATTTTGACCGTTTTAAACTGGATTTTCGGGGTCGGTATGTGATTTTATTACATCAAAGAAAACCACTGTCGAGGTTGTGGTATGCACCCGGAAATCGCACGCGTCACCAATGAAATCGAAAGCCGAAGCCATGATGGTCGCCAGCAATATCTCGACATGGTCGATGATATGGCGCAACACCCAATCGACAGAAAAAAGCTCAGCTGCGGCAACCTTGCCCATGGGTTTGCGGCTTGCAGCCCGGAAGAGAAAGAAGTCATTAAACTCATGGAAGCCGCAAACGTCGGTATCGTCACCGCCTTTAACGACATGCTCTCGGCCCATCAACCCTACGAGACCTACCCCCCACTGTTAAAGCAGGCGATCGCCGCTGTTGGATCAACCGCCCAAGTCGCGGGGAGTGTTCCTGCCATGTGTGACGGTGTGACACAGGGACAGGACGGCATGGAGCTAAGTCTTTTCAGCCGTGACGTGATCGCCCAAGCGACCGCGGTGTCGCTCTCTCACCAGATGTTTGATGCCGTGTTGATGCTGGGGATTTGCGACAAGATCGTGCCCGGACTACTGATCGGTGCACTTCAGTTTGGCCACCTTCCGGTCATGATGGTACCTGCAGGCCCCATGCCATCAGGGTTACCCAACAAAGAGAAAGTTCGCATTCGCCAGCTGTTTGCCGAAGGCAAAATTGGGCGCGCCGAACTCCTCGAGGCAGAGAGCGCCTCCTATCATTCAGCGGGCACCTGCACGTTTTACGGCACCGCCAACTCGAACCAAATGATGGTCGAGGCCATGGGCCTTCAACTGCCCGGCAGTTCCTTCGTGAATCCGGGCACCGATCTGCGGGATGCGCTCACCGAGTTTGCCGCTCAACAGGTCACTCGGCTTACGTCAATGAGCAACAATTACACACCAATGGGTCACCAGATTGACGCTAAGGCACTGGTCAATGCCTTAGTTGCGCTGCTCGCCTCGGGGGGATCAACCAACCACTGTATTCACCTCATCGCGATTGCTCGCGCGGCGGGATACACCATGAACTGGTCAGACTTTGATGCAATTTCAAAAGCAACGCCGTTGCTGGCCAAGGTTTATCCAAACGGTAGTGCTGATATCAACCACTTCCACGCAGCGGGCGGAACCGCATTACTTTTCAAAACCCTGGTCGACGGTGGTTTTATGCACGGCGACGCAAAAACCTGCTTAGGCGTGCCTTTTGCCGACTTCATTCGCGAACCCACTTTTGAAAACGGCAAGCTGTCATGGAATGACCCAGTGGAGGGCAGTCTCGACCCCGCCATCCTGACCACTCCCGACGCACCCTTTGCGCCCGAAGGTGGTGTAAGACTGCTGACGGGCAACCTCGGTCGAAGCGTCATCAAAATTTCAGCGGTTGCCGAGGAACACCAGGCAGTGCGGGCACCCGCTGTAGTGCTCGAATCACAAAACGACCTCAAGGCACTTTTCGACGCCGGAGAACTCGATAAAGACTGTATCGTCGTGGTGCGTTTTCAGGGACCTGCAGCGAACGGCATGCCCGAACTGCACAAGCTCACGCCAATGCTTGGGGTCCTTCAAGACCGCGGTTTTGCAGTTGCGCTGGTGACCGACGGCCGGATGAGTGGCGCATCGGGCAAAGTCCCCGCCGCGATCCATTTGACCCCCGAAGCCATTTCGGGCGGACCAATAGCGCTGATCCAAAATGGCGATATGATCCAGCTCGATGCCAAAACCGGTCAGCTCAATGTCGAAGTCGATGAAGAAACCCTAGCGCAGCGATCACATGCGCAGGCGCCCCCGGTGCCGGCCACCGTGGGTCGCGGTTTGTTTGGCGGAGCACGGCGGTTGGTGTCCGATGCCGAACGCGGCGCTAGCTTTTTGCTCGACTGAACCCAAAGCGCGCGTCACTAGAATCGATTGATCACGCCCATACACAGCGCCGAGACAGGCTCGAGATATAACCGGGGGGAAATGTGTGAAAGACAAACAATGGCACCTGATCGGTGATATCGGTGGCACCAATGCCCGATTTGGTCTGACATGTGATGGGAGCACCGCGTTTCAGCATATAGAAACGTATCAGGTCGCCAACTACCCCGACTTTGGCGATGTACTGGTTCATCTTATGTCGGACGTGCATCGCATGGGACTTGCCGAGGGCGTGCCGCTCAGTGCCTGTTTCGCTGTTGCAGGCCCCCCGCACCTTGAGACGGTCAGCTTCACCAACAGCAGTTGGCGGTTCAGTCGCGACCTCGTCAGTGCGCGCACCGGCGTCGCACGAACCCATATCATCAATGATTTTGCCGCCGTAGCGCGCGCTTTGCCGGCACTGCAGCCCCACGACCTCATTCAGATCGGTGAAGGCAGCCCTCAGCCCAACGCAGCGAGAGTGGCACTTGGCCCGGGAACGGGTCTCGGTGTCGGCGCGGTTATCGACTGCAAACACGCGTCACCGACCATTATCAGTGGAGAAGGCGGCCACGTGGATTTTGCGCCCGTTACCGATGTGGAGGCCGCAGTCCTCAAACATTTACGCGCGCGATTTGGGCGAGTCTCCATCGAGCGCTTGTGCTGTGGAGACGGCATCGTCAACATCTACCAGGCGTTGGCGAATTATCGGGGAGTCAGCCCAGAGATGACCCGCGCTGCGGATATCGGCGAAGCTGCACAGCTTGGCGACGACCCCTTGGCACGGGAAACCATGGCGATGTTTTTCTCGGTGCTGGGCGGTGCTGCGGGCAACTTTGCGTTGACCTTTGGCGCTCTCGGGGGCGTTTACATCGCCGGTGGCATCGCCCCGCGCTACATTGACTTACTTCGGCGCAGCGACTTCCGAGCCCGCTTTCTCGCCAAAGGTCGGTTTGCCGACTACCTGTCCGCTATTCCAACTTATGTCATCACTCATTCAGGCATTGGCCTATTGGGCGCCGCACAGTCCATCTACGATTGAGGAAAACCATGCTGCCAACCAACTACCAATTTGTTACCCGCGCTCCCGTTATTCCTGTCATGGTGATTACCGAACTGAGCCAGGCTCGGCCAATGGCTGAAGCCTTGGTTGCCGGTGGACTGACCACTCTTGAAATTACCCTGCGTACGGACTGCGCCCTGGATGCCATCGCTGACATAGCCCAGCACGTGAAAGGCGCTGATGTCGGTGTGGGCACCGTTTGCAATGACGAGCAGTTCCGCGCAGCTGTCGACCACGGCGCCCAATTCGTCGTGTCACCGGGCTCCTCGGAAGCACTATTCTCTGCAAGCGCGACGCTGA
>CBFHHJ010000104.1:0-5695 GCA_965655505.1 Luminiphilus sp. | reverse complement strand
AGGTTCCGATATCCGTTATTACAGTCACGTCGGTACCGGTAACTTCAACGAGAAAACCGCCAAGCTATACACCGATTTTTCTCTGATTACCTTCGACCAGAATATCGGGCGTGACGTTGCTCAGGTGTTTGATTTTCTTAAGTACACCTATCGGCGCCCAGAATACAAACTGCTGATGGTGTCACCCCATAGTTCACGTCCAGGTTTGTTGGCGATGATTGACCGGGAGATACGCAATGCGAAAGAGGGTTATCGTGCTGCCATAATTCTCAAATGTAATAATCTGGTGGATCGTCAGCTCACTGAAAAATTGTATGAAGCCAGTCGTGTAGGTGTAGAGATCCGGTTAATTGTGCGCGGAATGTGCTCGTTGCAACCCGGGATTGAGGGACTGTCGGACAATATCGAAGGTATCAGTATTGTTGATCGGTATCTCGAGCACCCGAGGGTTTATGTATTTCACAATCGCGGAAACCCAGCGTATTACATCGGTTCCGCCGATCTGATGACTCGCAACATTGATTACCG
Organism: Luminiphilus sp.; assembly: GCA_965655505.1. Taxonomy (GTDB): domain Bacteria; phylum Pseudomonadota; class Gammaproteobacteria; order Pseudomonadales; family Halieaceae; genus Luminiphilus. The sequence continues at coordinate 5,167 of CBFHHJ010000104.1, read as the reverse complement.
TGTAGAAGTGCTCTGCCCTGTGCTGGACTACGACGCCCAAGAGACGATTCAGGCGATTTTAGATCAGCAGTGGTACGACAACGTTAAGGCCCGTCGCCTCGATGCTGAGCAGTCCAATCAGTTACCGCAGCCGAAAAAGAAAGCCGCGGCCATTCGCTCTCAGGAAACTATTCATCGCTATCTGTCGACAGGGAAGCTGCCCCGTTACCCGAAATCCACAATGCGTCAGCCATCTGTGAGGCGTAGAAAGGGAGCCTAATTTTGGCATTTGGAAGCCTGCTTGCACTGCTCGATGATATCGCCGTCATTCTTGATGATGTATCGGTGATGACGAAGCTCGCAGCGAAGAAGACAGCGGGCGTGCTGGGTGACGACCTCGCAGTCAACGCCGAGAAAGTGCTGGGCGTGCGCCCCGAGCGAGAGCTCGCCGTCGTCTGGTCGGTCGCGAAAGGCTCCTTCTACAACAAGCTTATTTTGGTGCCGGCGGCCCTAGCGATCTCAGCGCTGATCCCTTGGCTGATTACACCCTTGTTGGTCTGTGGTGGACTGTATCTCTGTTATGAGGGCGCTGAAAAAATCCTCCATTGGCGGCATCAGCGGCATAGCCCTGAAGAGGCCAACGCAACTGTTCAACGGCTTGCTGACCCCGCTGTCGATCTTGTGGCCTTGGAGAAGACCAAAATTCGTGGCGCGGTACGAACGGATTTTATTTTATCGGCCGAGATCATTGTGCTGACCCTCGGCGTGGTGGAGGGGCAGGACATAGTGACCCAGCTCATTGTTTTGGCTGGCATCGCGAGTCTGATGACGGTGGGCGTGTACGGGCTAGTGGCAGGCATAGTCAAGATTGATGACCTTGGACTTCTGCTCGCGGAGCGACCAGGTGATGGTGTGCTTGCGCGAATGCGACAAGGTGTTGGCAGAGGGCTGCTTGCTTTTGCGCCGTGGCTGATGAAGTTCTTGTCGGTGGTCGGAACTGTTGCGATGTTTTTGGTGGGCGGCGGCATTTTGATGCACGCCTCCCATACGGTTGGTGACGCTATTGAGCAGGGGGTCTACCGATTGGGTGTGGAAACCAGTCTATTGCCGATGTTGATTGGCGGCGTTATTGGCTTGGTGGCCGGTGTGATTCTGGTGCAGGCAGCCAAGCTGCTGCCAAGCAGAGCCCAATAGAGCCCAATAGAGCCTAATAGCTGACGTGAAGAACCAAAGCTACAGTACGACGAGGAAGGTATTTCGATTACCGCGAAGGCGGTTGCAATCGCTTAGAGCAGCCAAGGGCCTAGTTCGTCCCGATTGCTAATCACGACCTGTTGCGCCCGCGGGTCCTCGTGCAAATCCCCGGCGTTGATATTGAGCAACTGCAAAAGATAGGGCACCAAGCGCGCTCGGACGCGCAAATTCAAACGTAACTCGGTCATCCCGTAGTCCACCGCAATAACCTCTTGCTGCTCCGGACTTAGCCGGGGATCGGGAATCAAAAAGATATCGATTAGGCAGTTCCATTCCTCATCCTGATCCTCAAGGTGACTGGCAGGCCCCAGTAGCTCTGGTATGCCGCGAAACCGGCTCAAAACAAAGTCTCTAAAATCTTGATTTTTCTCGCACCAGCCCCGTACATGCCACCGCAAACCCGTCCAAACCAGTGTGTGCGGCGCGATGATTCGGCCCTCGCGATCGGGATTGTTAACCGACACGTAGTCCACCTCAATGCGTTGTCCCTCGCGGGCAGCGGTGAGCAGTGGCCGGAGTACATCTGGCGATACCGGGCGGGTAGGGGGTTCGAGTACTTCTGTTTGTCCAAGTGGTAGCGCAAGTGAGCTAAATGTTCGATGCAGTTCGCTGCGATTGGCCAGAAGTTGCAGGTATTCCTCTGAGAGACCACGTGTGACCCGAGGTTTAAAGGACGGACTGGGCTCGTAGCCTTTAAGGTATTTGTTGTACACGAGGTTATCTGGACCCACCTCGCGGTTGTAGACGTTAATGTCCTTGCTCGCTTGCTGACGACCAATACCGAAGGTTTCGATCAGGTGTCGGGTTGTCAGTCGTCCTTCCCAGAGCGCGATTACCTCAATGAAGCGGTAGCGCAGGAGTAGGTCCCATCGATGTGGCCAGCTATCAATCATACTCAAAGGGTATCGAGAATCAGCTTAATGTCGTCTATCGACGTTTTGGGGTTGACCACACAGAAGCGAAGCACCGTTTCTCCCTCGTGCTTAGTGGGTGTCACAAACGCTAATCCTTCATCGAGCAATCGTGAACTCCACGACTGATACTCCTCGGGCGTCCAGCCGACACGCCGAAAAACGCAGATGGAGAGTCGTTGCTCGACCACCATTTCCAAGTGCGGGTGGTCGTTGATCAACTGTTCGGCCTGGCGTGCCATGTCGATTGTATGTTCAACCGCTGCGGTATAGGCCTCGGTGCCGTGACAGGCCAGACTGAACCACAGGGGAAGCCCTCGAGGGCGCCGAGAAAGGTGGTGGGCATAGTCGGATGGATTCCAGACGCCGTCATACAGCACCTCAAGATAGTCACCGTGTTGGCGGTGCGCTCTTCGTGCCGCTTCGGGACTGCGGTAGATCAGGGCACAACAGTCGAAGGGGGCGAACAACCACTTGTGTGGGTCGACAATAAAGCTATCGGCTCGTTCGATCCCATTGAAGTCCGCTCGTACCGACGGTGCTGCCAGCGCTGCGCCGCCGTAGGCGCCGTCCACATGCATCCAGAGTCTGTTCTGCTCGCAGGCGTCGGCGATCCCTGCGAGATCGTCGATGATCCCCAGATTGGTTGTACCTGAGGTACAGGCAACTGCAAACAATCGGTCGCGATCGTCGTCGCTAAGTCCCGCGATGGCTTCCCGTACGTGTTCACCCTCCAGTCGATGACCTCCCACTTCGAGAAGATCGGCGTCCATGACGTGGGTAGCCTGCCTGATCGATGCGTGAGCGCCCCGAGATGAGATAACTAGCCCTCGGACTTGTTCATTAGCGGGTTTTTGTCGACGCCACTCATGCCGGGCAGCAACGAGTGCAGAAAGGTTGCCCGCTGTGCCGCCACTGACGAATACGCCTCCGGATTCGGCGGGGAAGCCTGCGAGATCGGCGATCCACCGCAGGGCCTGATTTTCTGCGTAAACAGCGCCTGCGCCCTCAAGCCAGGTGCCACCGTACACACTTGATGCACCGACGACGAGGTCAAACAACGTTGCGGCCTCGGTCGGTGCGGCAGGCACAAATGCCAGCAAGCGGGGGTGATCAACCGAAATGCAAGCTGGCGCGAGAACGTCGGTAAAGAGTCGGAGCGCTTCCAGCCCACCGAGTCCCTTTGGTGTTACCGTATCGCCTGCCATGGCCTGTAGTTGCGCGGGCGTTAACGGTGCGTCCAGCGTCGGTGGATCCATGCGAACCCGATCAATGGCATAGCGTACGATTGCCTGCGTCAATACTTCAATGTCTTTGGTAAGCTCGTGCATGAATTCCTCGGTAACAATAGAAGCGCACCTGTAGCGCACTCCTAGCGCACCCAGATGGCGTCTTCCACGGGATTCGGTGCGACCCGCAATAGTGAGCGATCGATGATTAACGTGAAGTATGGGTGACTTGGGCAGCCCCCTCCACCCCCCAGAATTGGTAGTACAGAGCCGACAGGCGCGGAGATATTATGCAAGACAGCACTATGTGGGATCTGGTGGCGTTGGTCTACTTCGTTGTTGCATGGTGGGTCTATGGTTCCTATGCCAAGCGGCGAGCCCAAAAAGGCGAAAAACTGTCCTTATCTCGGGCGATGCGCAATCATCGTGATTTGTGGACGGAACGTATGCTAGCTCGCGATGTGCGCATTATGGATGCATCTCTGCTTGCCAATCAGGAGCGCGTGGTGGGGTTTTTCGCATCCACAACGCTGTTCTTGCTTGCGGCGGTACTGACAGCGCTGACTCGGGCGTCAGAACTCAATGCGCTGACTAACGATGTACCTCTTCTCGGCGATCAGTCCGTTGCAGCCACTGAAGTAAAGCTGCTCATACTGTTGCTCATTCTTGTGTATGCCTTTCTTAAAGTGACTTGGTCACTGCGTCAGTACGGCTTCGCCAGTGTCTTGGTCGGCTCTGCGCCCTTGCCTGACGAACCCGTCACTGCAGCGGAGCGGGCTCGGGTCGCGGAACATCTCGCTCGATTGATGGATGCGGCGGGCCACGACAATAACAGCTGTCTTAGAGCTTACTATTTCGCGCTCGCGGTTGTGCTGTGGCTGCTGGGCACGGTGCCCTTTGTGCTCGCAACGACGGTGGTGTGGCTGATATTGGCAAATCGCGAGTTTCGCTCGGGGGCCGTCGCTTGCATACGCGACGCCTATGTGCCGTTCACTCCTGATGACTCGCTGCCGCCAAAGTCGCCCGAGACGCCCTAAGGTCGGCCTGCGAGTTGGCCTCAGCGGGCCGACTAGTTGATGGTGGGTGCAGCGAGTTGGCAAATAGGACACGACTCGGGAATAAAAAATTGGCCGTTTTCAGCATCCATGATGTCAAGACCCATTGCTCGTTGATCCGAAAACAACGCAATGCGCATCACGTAGCTCGACTCACTGCTGTCAAGCTGGATCATCTGGAATAAGTCCACCGCAGCGCCGCTGTCTAAGGCGGTTTTAGAGGCGATCTGCTCCATGTACTCTTTCGCGGGAGCGGGTTCCATAGGAACCAAAGGCTGCTGAAGAGCCTTCTCGAGCATTTGAGCAAGTAGGTGCTTATTCTCATCGGAAAACAGCGTTGCCGCTGCAATGTTATCGAGATCGGACATGTGGTTTCTGCTAAGTTGTTCGGAACACCCGCGCAAGGGTAGGCGGGTGCTCTCTGTGAATTATGGGCGAAAAGTATAGCAGTTTTCCCAATGATGCCCGTTGACGATGAAACCGAGTATGCGGCTTCAATGCGCAAAGTCTATTGCCAGTTTAAGGCTTCAAAATCCTTGGCGCTGTGCCTTTCGAGCAACTGTTGATCCTCTCGGCCCCAGGCTCGATTGACGAGACGTCCCCGTTTGGCAGCTGGACGCTCGACAATCTCGTTCGTCCACCGTTGTAAATGGGTGTAGCTCTGGACGTCGAGGAAGTCGCCGGCGTCATACAGCAGACCTCTCGCCAATGCGCCGTACCAGGGCCAAGTGGCAATATC
>CBFHHJ010000103.1:0-5696 GCA_965655505.1 Luminiphilus sp. | reverse complement strand
CGAGGATGACGTCTGCACTATCGTAAAGCTCGCGCACCGGTGTATACGAAGGACTGGATTTGACCAATAACGGATGATTGGGCTCGATCACGCCCTTGGCATTGTGGGTTAAGGTTACCGGCGCATCCAAGAGTTCCGCGAGAGTCTGCACAGAACTCACTGCATCGACACACCCGCCTCCCAACGCCAAAACCGGACGCTCGGCGGCATTCAGCAAATCAGCTGCTGCTTGTAACGCAATCGGATCTGGCGCAGGTCGCGACGGTAGCGCCCAAGGTGACGTATCCAGCCCATCGGCGGCCATGGTGATCACATCGGTTGGAATGGCGAGGTGCACGGGACCGGGACGTTCACTCGCGAAGATCGCGAACGCACGTGCCATCACTCGGGGCAACTCCGCAGGGCTCATCAGTGTGTGGGACCAGCGACTGCATTGAGACATCGCTGCCTGCAGATTATCGGTTTCGTGCAGGCGACCTTCGCCCAGACCGCGCTGGCTTCGCGCGTTGTCCGCGGATATCACCAACATCGGCACTGAATCCTGCAAGGCCTGCCCCATGGCCGTCGCAATATTGAGCGCACCGGGGCCAGACACAGTGAAACAGGCTGCGGGTCTGCCCGTGACTCGGGCGTAACCGTCGGCCATGAAACCGCCACCCTGCTCATGACGGGGGGTGACGTGCCGGATTGAGGTTGTGGGTAAACCACGGTACAGCTCAATTGTATGAGTCCCGGGAATCCCAAAGGCTGTATCGATGCCATAGGATTCCAACAGCTGGACTAGTTGTTCACCGCAGGTTGCCATAACTACACATCCTAAAAATTTTTATGAGCCAGCGCTCGAAACGCTTGCGACCAACAACGAGACAGGTGACATCAGTCGCGAGATTCAAGCTCTGTTGGTTATTAACACAAGCGCCTTACAGACGATGCTTCACTGATAGTTTCTCGCGCTTCAGGCAGCATCCAAAATACCCAATCAGGTTTATGACCTGACGCCGCCAATCAAGGCGATGTCAGCGAACTCAGAGTTTCAATGGGCTGATAATCAAATGGGAAGCCAAAACACTCGGGAGCCACATACTGCAAGGCTTTTTGAGTCCGGTAGAACCCGGGGCAGCCGACGCCAAAGACAGAGACCCGCTGTCCAAATCGCAGTCGCTCGGCATTGATGGGCGTAGACGTTTCGTAATCGACGACGGTAATAAGATCTGGTACCGACGCTAACAGACGATCTCCCTGCTTAGCCACCAGATACTCATTCTTAATTTTGATGGTTAATGGCTCTGCGTCGCCCGCAAACGAACCAATCTGGGCAACACCAACATCAAAGCCGCCAATCACGGTAGTGGAACTGTCGATGACCTTACCCGTGTACAAATGAAACAGGTCGCCGTAAATCGAATCTCGAAAAAGGGCCGACAGCGGCTCAAATATGCGATGCGCATTGCCTCTATTCTGTCTCAGCAGTCGGCCCAATTTAATGGAAAAGCTGACGGTACCCGGTATAACTGAATCCTTCAGCTGCCGGCCGGTCATCGGGTGCTCGGCCGATGTAATCATGCCCCCCGACGCCATGGCGCACTGTCGAATTTCTTGCTCAAAGGTCATGATGTCCGGCGTATCAAATTCCGTCACTGCGCCCTGATAATCCGTGGCCACCGCCGGTGTCGGCAACACGCCAGTGATAGGATAGGTCATCATTTGCGCTTCGGGAAGCGCGCGGCCCATACCATCACCGTCCACTACCGGTAATCCAGCGGCGGCGGCGGCCACAATAGGTGTTAATGAGTTCCCGCCGCCAATCTCGAAAGACACAAGCGCGTCGACCTTTCGTCCCGAATGCGTTTCAAAGGCTCGAAGCGTTCGCAAAGCCTCATCGATGGACGGCAACAATTCGAGGCTGACCGTGGGCGCCCCGACTCCGCCGATCGCGACCACATACGCATCGTCGGCCAGTTCCTCGGGGTCAATGAGATCAACCGGACCATATCGATTCAGCGCCTGCTCAGCAATGAGCTTAGCCACGTAGGGATCACCACCACCGCCAGTTGCCAGAAAAACTGCACCCGCCGAGAGGTCCTCCAACAGCTCACTACCCAGTCTAATCATCGGTCTCTCACCTTTGCGGTTCCTGCAACATCACCCACCGCTTTGACGCGAAGTCGTGTGGAGCCCTCCGCCATGTAGGAGATCGTCGTCTCTTCGATATCGGCAATGCGCACTGTCGACGCATCCGCCCCCGCTTCCACTGCTCTGCTAATGGCCTCCTGAGAGACTCGTTCTAATGTCACTTCTCGGGGAACATCACTGTAATTCACCATTCGCTCCACCTCGCCGCCGATTTGCGCGATAGCAGCACCAATCGCATTAGCGACCCCTGAATGCTCAGGGCGGTGCATATCCGATGCGGCATCTAGGGCATCAGAAACCAGAATGGCCCCGCCACCTACCAGAATGACGGGCAGCGGGTCACTGCTGGGCATCATCTTCTCGATACCCTCATTTAGCATCCCATGGATCGTCTTCAGACCGGTCGCAATAAGGTCTTTTGACAAGCTGCTGACCGGCACATGTCCGACGTGCGCCTTCCCCGCGGCCACCAATAAGTCTGTCGCGGTGAGCGTTGAACCGCCGAACGCCAGACCCTCATTGACGAGGTTGTGACCGACAGAGCGTGGGCCAATAGTATTACCATCAGCGCTGACCAAACTGCCGCCGCCAACCCCTAGAGCCAGAATATCGGGCATGCGGAAGTTGGTACGAACACCGCCAACTTCGATCACGATGTTGGATTCGCGAGGAAACCCGCCTTGCAACACACCAATATCGGAGGTCGTGCCGCCAATATCGATGACAATTGCATCCTGCAAACCGGTTAGCTTGCAGGCGCCGCGCAGTGAGTTTGTCGGTCCCGAGGCAAACGTCAGGGCCGGAAATTGACGGACGAACTCAGCGTCCATCAACGTGCCGTCGTTCTGACTGACGTAAAAGGGACAGCGTAGCCCCCTCTCAGCGAGGGCTCGCGAAAAAGCTGTAACCACCTTGTCTGCGAACTTGAGCAATGACGCATTTAAAAGCGCGGCGTTCTCCCGCTCCAGTAAGCCTAGGCGACCAATGTTGTGTGAACAGGTGACGTGTATTCCCGGTATCGCCTCCCGCAACTGTTGTGCAATCACCCCCTCCGGTTCGGGCGTCATGGGTGAGAACGCCGCAGAGATGGCAACAGTTTCAATCTTCCGGGCTTGAATATCCTTGATCACTCGATCGATTTGATCGTGTTCCAACGCGGCCAAGGGTCGACCGTCATACAGCGTGCCGCCCCGGAGGGTGTAGATGTGGCCGCCCAGTGCTTTTGCGATATCGTTGGGCCAGCCGACCATGGGCGGCAGTCCTTCCCCCGAAGGCAGCCCCACGCGGATCGCTGCAACCTCGGACAGTTGCCGCCGCTCAACGACGGCATTGGTGAACTGTGTCGTACCCAACATCACCGCCTCGATATCCGACTCGGGAACACCGCTATCTGTCAGTAGATGCTCCAGCGCTTCAAGAATCCCTGAAGTCACGTCGGCACTCGTCAGAGCCTTGATCGACGAGACGACCTGGTCGCCCTGCAGCAGTACCGCATCCGTATGGGTACCGCCAACATCGATGCCTATCTTCATTTGAGTGCCGCCTTGTCATCGGTAGCGAACCCATCCGGCGTCGCCCCGGTGAATCGAGCGAGGAGGTAATAAGACAGGGCGGCCACCAACATAGCGTCAATCGCTGCGATCCCACTGAGAGTGACCCACTCCCATGATCCAGCCAGCGCAACACAGGCACCCAATGCCCATGCGACTAACGCCGACGTTCTCAGGTTTGTTTCACAAGCCTCTCGCTGGTCGTGATAGGCCGAGCGCCTTACCAGCAAGTAGTCCACTGCGATTAGACCCGCAACAGGGACAAACACAATTGCGAGGTAGAAGAGAAAACCTAAGAAATAGTCGAGGATATTGAAAAATGCCGCGAAGGTACCGAGAACACCCGTCACCAAAATTAGCAGCCGATTATTCAGCTTGGGGGCTGTCGACTCGACACTGAGCATCGTGCTGTAAAGATTCAACGAGTTCAGCACCCAGCTACCGAAGATCACAATCGCAAACGCTGCCCAGCCGATACCCAGGGTCACCATAATGTTGAGCAAATCATCATCCTGCAGTGCTGTGGCGGCGAGGGCGCCCGCACCGGTGACAATCAGATCAATGAAGAAGTAGGTGATCACTACGGCATAAATTGCACCCTTCCAATTGCGAATAAAGCGAGTGATATCGGGAAGAATCACCGCACCAACAATCACCGCACCCACAACCGACGATACGCCGTCCCCAAAGGAAATCTGCTCGGCAGAGGTTCTTGTCATCAACTCATCCAGTGGTGCGACTGCAACTGAACCCCAAATCAACTGCACGGTGACCAGAACAAGCACCGGCACCAGCAGCGTTGAAAGTAGATTGATGGCACGAAAGCCAAACACGGTGGTCATGGTCATCACCGCACCCGCGAACAGCTCGACCGGCCAGGCAGGCAGGCTCACTTGAAAGAGTTCGTCAGCCAAGCGCAGCACCGCGCCGCTGAATAGGTCAATGTTGACGCCGAACCAGCCCAGCAACGACACCGCAAAGGCAAGGTTGACCAGTGCTGCACCCTGCCGACCAAAGGCAACACGATTGAGCATATAGGAACTGAGCCGAGTGCTCGCGCCGATGGCACCGGTTAGGCAACCTAAAAGCGTCAATATGATCGCTCCTACCAACAGAATAGTTGTTGTGTTCGCGGGGGAAGAAACCACCGCCACTTCGAGACCCGTCAGGAAGGTGGGTAGCGAGAACGCGACCATCGACGCGACCAGCGTTACCCGGAACCAGCCTACGGTTTGCGCGTCAGGAACTGGTTCCGTTGCGTATTCTGTTGACTCTACCGTCACCTATCCCACCTCTTGGTTTAAACCCCTTGGCGGTGATTATGCGCGTAGTCCGAAGAAATGAGTTATTGAAGTCCATTGGGTTTACTTTAGACTATTTTGTGAATCTCCCCTCAAACTGAACAAATGGTTGTTATGCCAGATAAAAAGCCCGTGAAGCTGGACGCAATCAATCGCAAGATTTTGGCGACCATCCATCTGCAGTCGGACATCACCAACGCGCAATTGGCAGAGCTCGTTAATCTATCCCCAGCTGCCTGTTCACAGCGAACGAAGGCGCTAAGAGACGGGGGCTACTATTTCAATTGCCATGCGGAAGTCGACCTCGACCGGATTTGTGAGCACATCATCGCTTACGTGGAGTTCACGCTTGCGGACAACAGCCTAGCGAGCCGGAAACGCTTTGAGGCGGCGATAGCAGAGATCCCGGAGTTCATGGACTGCTTACGCCTGAGTGGCGATACGGACTACATCTCCTTCACGTGCTGCACCAACATCGACGCATTGAATCGAATCTGCGATGAACTCAGCGCCGATGAATCCCTGAATATCAGGAAGATCAATACCCGACTCGTCTTGGATCGACCAAAGTTTTTCTTGGGCTATCCCATATCGAAGCTTAAGTGGCTCGAGTAGACGCAGAAGATCATCGCTAAGACAGCTAAGACATCGTGGTGTAACCTCTGTGTAACGGCCGTAGGCTAAGTTTCGAACAGCTTTAATTTTCACTTCG
>CBFHHJ010000102.1:2044-5681 GCA_965655505.1 Luminiphilus sp. | reverse complement strand
TTTGGTAACGTGCAGGGGGTAAAGCTGGGCCTGCAAAATGTTGCCGCAGGTCTCGCCGCGCGCAATGAAGAATCGAGCGCTGCAATGATGCGCTATCTGTTTGCCATTTTGCATCTTGAGCGCAAGTTCGCGGGACGGCCTGACCTTCAGAAAGTCGTGCACAACCGTTTGGAACATACCAGCTATAAAGCCACCCATTTCAGCTCCCACGTCAACGAGATTTGTCACAGTGTGGCGGCGATCTATAGCGACACGCTGAGCACACTGTCATTCCGCGTCAAAGTTACCGGCAGTGCACAGCATCTACAAAATGAGCAGAATGCAGACATCATTCGCGCACTGCTGCTGGCCGGGGTTCGCTCGGCGTTTTTATGGCGCCAACTGGGGGGGCGTCGCTGGAAACTCGCCATCCAGCGAGGACAACTCCGCACTACCGCCACCGAACTCGCGCGAGAACTCGGGGTACGCTAAATGAATGACACGACTAGGCAATGGAGCTTTTCATGGAACTGAGCCCTCTTACGGCAGTCTCTCCTCTCGATGGCCGCTACGGCGACAAACTGACACCTCTGCGCCGGGCATTCAGTGAGTTTGGCCTGATCCGCCAACGGGTAGTGGTTGAAGTTCGCTGGTTGCAAAGCATCGCTGAGCATCCCGGCATTCCCGATGTGCCCGCGCTGAGTCCCGAAGCGACGGCAATGCTTGAAAAGCTTCTAAGCGACTTCTCCGAAGACGATGCTCTTGCCATCAAGGCAATCGAACGAACGACTAATCACGACGTTAAAGCCGTTGAGTACTTCCTCAAAGACCGCATAGCGGGACAGCCCGAACTGGCATCGGTGAGCGAATTTATTCATTTTGCTTGCACATCTGAGGACATCAATAACCTTGCCCATGGCTTGATGCTGCGTGAGGGACTCGGCGTTGTGATGCCTTTCATGACTAACATCATCGATGCCCTAGCTGATCTCGCCAAAGCACAAGCCGCTCAGCCCATGCTATCGCGGACCCACGGGCAGACCGCTAGCCCAACGACCTTAGGTAAAGAAATCGCCAACGTGGTAGCGCGTTTGCACCGCCAGCTGTCACTCATAAGTCAGGTGACACCTCTTGGCAAAATCAATGGTGCGGTTGGTAATTACAACGCGCACTTGGTGACCTATCCGGAGGTCGACTGGCCGGCTCATGCGGCGCAATTCGTAAACTCCCTGGGCCTCGATTGGAATCCCTACACCACGCAAATCGAACCCCACGACTACATGGCTGAGCTGTTCGACGCCATCGCTCGATTTAACACTATTCTGATCGACTTCAATCGGGACGTTTGGGGGTACATCTCACTGGGCTACTTTAAGCAGCGAACGATTGCTGGCGAGGTGGGGTCTTCCACCATGCCGCACAAAGTTAACCCGATAGACTTCGAAAACTCTGAGGGGAATCTTGGACTAGCTAACGCAATACTCGGACACCTGGGGCAAAAATTACCGATAAGCCGCTGGCAAAGGGATCTCACGGACAGCACCGTGTTGCGCAATATGGGTGTGGGTTTTGGCTACTCCCTACTCGCCTACCAATCTGCCTTGAAGGGTATCGGAAAGTTGGAGGTCAACTCCGCGCGATTGGATGCGGATTTAGACAATGCGTGGGAGGTCTTGGCCGAACCGATACAGACGGTGATGCGTCGTTATGGCGTGCCCGAACCCTATGAAAAGCTCAAAGCCCTGACGCGGGGACAGACCATTAATGCTGAGACTCTGCAAACCTTTGTCGCCAGCCTTTCCCTGCCTGAAGAGGCGCGTGACGCACTCCTGGCTCTGACCCCAAGCAGCTACGTTGGCAATGCTGAAGCTCAGGCTCGCGCAATCGATGAGTGACACCCACTGCCGTGGCTGAGATCAGCGCCGACGCCTTTGACGAGCAGGTTTTCTTGGCTGAATTCTGGCAGCAGAAGCCACTGCTGATCCGGGGTGCCCTTAGCCCGTTTCGCTCGCCCATCAGTCCCGAAAAGCTCGCTGGTCTCGCGCTTGAAGCGGAGATCGAAAGCCGCATCATCGGCCATGCCGACGGCGTTTGGTCTCTAGAGACCGGGCCTTTCACCGAGCGTGATTTTCATCGGGAAGATGCATGGACGCTGTTAGTACAGGGGGTTGATCAACTGATCGACGACGTAGCGAACCTCCGTAGCCTCGTCGATTTTTTGCCGAGCTGGCGTTTCGATGACGTGATGGTGAGCTACGCTGTCGATGGCGGCGGCGTTGGCCCCCACTTTGATCGCTATGACGTGTTCCTTCTGCAAGGCATGGGTGAGCGCCTATGGCGTGTTGGCGAAGCCTGCGATGAATCTACGCCCAGAATTAACCATAACGCACTGCAGTTACTTGAGCAGTTCAATACGGTTGACGAGTATCTTCTGAGCGCGGGGGATATGCTTTATGTGCCGCCGGGTGTTGCGCACTGGGGAATCGCGCAAGGTGACTGTGTTACCTATTCCTTGGGCTTTAGGGCGCCCAAAGTCAGTGATTTACTGGCGCGGGTCAGTGATGAAGTGCTGCCGCTTATTGATGATCAGTGCTTGCTCGAAGACCGGTCCGCGATTGCGCCGGGACGCCCCGGAGAGATCACACAAGCCCAAATTGACAATGCGCGCGCGGCAGCGATCAATGCGCTTGAAGCACTCGACAGCGGCGCTTGGCTGGGAGAATTGGTCACCGAGAGTGGTGCGGCCGCCGAGTTTATTGATACCACCGGCGTCCTATTACCGGGGGAAGTCGCCCTCGAGTTGGGCGCTCGAGTGGCGTGGATAGCCGGAGCGGATGACTGTTCAGTATTTGCCAACGGTGATCGATACAGCTGCCCTGCTTCGCTGATCCCTTGTATTGAATTACTCTGTTCAGGGGGCAGCATTGATCCCGATCTCGACTGCGAAGATACGGGGATGTTGCTGGATTTTCTGCTGGCTGCAGGCGCCCTACGAAATATCGACTGATATAGCCACTCTGGAACCACTAACATGCAACCACTGATATGGAACCGCTGACTAACACCCGTGCCGCATTGGTAGCGTTACTCGAGGGGGCGTCGCGCCATGTCGATATCATGAGTCCTGCCCTTGAACCCGCGCTACTTAACCATGAAGACGTGACCAGTGCGCTGGCACAGCTCGCCCGACGAGGTCGTCAATCCCGTCTTCGACTGATCGCCACCACTGCTGACCCGGCTGTCATGGAGGCTCACCGGTTACTGGCGCTGGCGCGCCGGCTGCCCAGCAGTTGTCAGGTGCGGGTAGTTAGCGAACACCCTGAGTGGAATGAAGAAACTGCAATCATTGTTGATCGCTCGTCGTGTTTGCTCGTTATTCCTCGAGATCGCCGCGTGCAAATGCTCGACAGCCGTTCAGAGGCTCAACGATGGGCGGAACGGTTTGAACGGCTGTGGCAAGCGGGGTCTGAGTCACCCGAGCTTCGTCGATTCAGCTGAGAGCACAACGGCCCGCAATGGTGTCTCGCAGATCACTATGCGCTCAAGACAAAGCTGCGGGTAGTCGATCAATGAGATCCCCTGCGAGAAGGCTGCGCTCTCCCAACTCGGCCGCTGCAATGTCCCCAGCGCGCCCATGCAGACAGACACCCAGTCTGAC
>CBFHHJ010000102.1:0-1876 GCA_965655505.1 Luminiphilus sp. | reverse complement strand
ACGATAGCGATCAACGAGGGCCTCCAGGGCGGCGAACCGATCTTTGGCTACTTCAGCTGTGGTGACCCCTAGCAGGCGCGCAGCCTCGCCGGGATGCGGTGTCAATACGGTTGAAGGCGGCAGATCGAGGGACTTCATGCCCACAAGCCCATTCAAACCATCCGCGTCGAGTACCAGTGGCACCTTGGCGTCTAACGCAGCTCCTAAAAGCTCGTGGCTCCATCGATCGCTCCCCAAACCGGGACCGACAACAAGGACGGTAGCGGCTTCTAGTAGTGGCGTTAGTTCGGTGCGGTTAGCGACTGCGCGGGCCATCACTTCAGGACGGCGGCTCAGCGCGGCAGCAACCGCCGAAGGCTGCGCCGCCAAGGACACTAATCCCGCCCCGGTTCGCAGCGCAGCTTCCGCGCTGAGCACTGCCGCTCCCGCCGTACCATCTGCGCCGCCAATGACCAGCACATGCCCTTGCTGATTTTTGTGGGCGTTACGCGACAGTTTGGGTAGCTGTGTCAGCAATACTTCTAAGGACAACAAAGCGCTGTCAGCACGTGCTGAGGCGTCAATGAACTCGGGGGAACATTGACTAATACTCAGATCAGAAAACTCAACGTCGCCAGTAAAATCCACTGCCAGGCCCGTAAACAAACCGCGATTTCGGCCGATCACGCTCAGAGTAGCGGCTGCTTGGACAGCAACCGGCGCGGGCACCCCGGTATCGGGTAGAAGCCCCGATGGGCAATCAATTGAAAAGACCGGTAAACCACTGCTGTTTACAAGTTCGATCAGTTTGACCATATCGGGACGCAGTGTGTTCGACAGACCCGTGCTTAACAGTGCGTCGACAAGAACGTCAATGCCGCCCTCACCATCACCCTCGCCAGCTCCCTCGCCGGTATCCACGCTCTGAGGCGTATCCAGCGACAGCGCTTGCCCGGGAGTCCAGCGCTCGAAGCCGAGGCCTGCCTGCTGAAAATCATCGAGGGCGTGACGAGCTTCGCCCGCGATTCGATTCACATCTCCAGCAAGCAGAACCTGCACGCTCAAGCCCGCGTCAGCGGCCAGTCGCGCGACCACCCACCCGTCGCCACCGTTGTTGCCTGTTCCACAGAGCACGAGCAGACGTTTTACTTGTGGCCAACGCGCTTGTATTGCGGCAAGCGCATCGGCCCCAGCTCGACACATGAGGTCATAGCCGCTCGCGACCCCTGATGCCACCGCAAGCGCATCTAAAGCGCGAGTTTGTGCTGCCGTGTACAGCGGAAGATTCATCGGGGAACCATCATTCACTAACAAGTATCCCGACGTGACTGCCCTCATAAACCGGTGAGTAAACCTCAAGGGCAGCGCATAACCCACCTACGTGTGCACCGTCATTGAGTGAAAAAGCAAATTGATGACGGGGGCATAAAATAGCACCGTCAATCACCTCAGCATCGAAGAGCGGGTGTTCCTGATGAGGGCAGCGGCTATTCACAATAAAGACATCCCCCGCCTCCTGCAGCAGGAGGACATCGAGTTGGTCAATTTTGATGTTGCGTCGATAACCGTCTTGTAGGTTGATCAACTTTTCGAGCGGTAAGAAACGCATGGGGATTACCCTACGACCGAGAAACCATGTCATCAAGTCACAGGGTTAAGGGGTTTTCAATCGAATTTTTCAATTGGGCTGCGTCTGGGTGTCACTCACGACTTAGTGCGATGATGCGGGTCGCCGCGGCGAGCGGCGTGATGTCTGCAGCTGCCACCTGTTGCTCCAACTCCGGTATCGCGTTTTTCACGGTCGGATGGCGTTTAAGCCCCAGGCGCAACAGTTCGTCGGTTAACTGACGCATCCACGCGAGATTTTGTTCCGCCCGCTGGCTTGAGAGCTGGCCAT
>CBFHHJ010000101.1:0-5710 GCA_965655505.1 Luminiphilus sp. | reverse complement strand
GGCAGACGAAGTCGTTCTAGAGGGTCGGTCATAGCAAGGCAATCCGTGGATTCTAGCGTAATCGAACCGAGTCTAGGTGAGGGGGTAGACTCGGGCAAGGCAACTTCGTGCTAGGTTTGTGCACAGAGAACAAACTGAGGATTTAAGCCTATGAGGTTGATATCTATTTTGGCCGTGATGTTGATCATCGGCTATCTGGTCAAAACGCAGCTGGCGGGGGATGAATCACCAGAGCCAGTGGAAGTCCTAAGCGAAGGTGCCACGGTTGAAACCCCAAGGGTACCCACGACTCCCGAAGGCCTTAAGAACTTCGATAAGGACGTGGACGCTTTTGTGCAACAGGCGGCGGACGAGCGGGAGGCGCGCATGAAGGAAGCAATGGAGTCTGGCGAGCGATAGGGGTGCTGGTTTGATGCCAGCGCACGTGCCTTGAGAATACGTTGATCCCGCGCGAGCCGATCTGGAAGGGTGACTTTGGCAAAATCTAATTGCGAACTAATAGTCGTGACTTCATATGCAGTGCCAACTGAATCAAAACGAAACCACATAAAAATAGATACGAATACCCAGTCAACTGCGTATAGAGTTGGGTAACGGAGATGTGTTTGCGCACTGACCGCTAAGTAATAATCCTAAAAAAATTGGAGCCAACCTGTTATGTCCTCTGTCCAAATCCCGTGCACCCACACTGGCAGTCTTCCCCGTACCGATGACTTGGTGCAGTTAATGTTCGCCGTCGCGGACGGCATACCCGTCGATAGAACTGCCCTCGACTCTGCAGTGCACGATGCGATAGACAGCGTGGTGAAGCGACAGGTTGACGCGGGCGTCTCAATTATCAATGACGGTGAAATGTCGAAGCCGTCCTACGCCACCTATGTCCAAGACCGGCTTTCGGGCTTCAACGGGGAGAGTGTACAAAACTACTTCTTTGAGGATCTGCAGGACTTTCCTCGTAGCGCGGAGGCCGTTGCCGGTAATCCCGGGCGCAGAAAGCGGAAGGCGCCAAGCTGCACTGGCGAAATCGGTGTCGCTAACGGCCAGGCCGCAATCGACGACATGGTCGCTCTGCGCGCTGCGGCAACGAATAATGGTCACGATGCGATCTTCACCAGCGCCGCATCACCGGGCGTGATTTCTCTGTTCTTCGCTAATGACTATTACGACAGTCACGAGGCGTATGTGTTTGCGATCGCTGAGGGGATGCGACACGAGTACGAGGCGATTGCCAATGCAGGCGCTACGGTTCAGCTTGATTGTCCCGACCTCGCAATGGGTCGTCATTCGGCATACGCCAGCATGGATCTCGAGACTTTTCGGCGCACCATTGCAACTAATATTGAGGCCCTAAACTACGCGGTGCGTAACATTCCCGAAGACCAGCTTCGTATGCATCTCTGTTGGGGGAACTACCCAGGACCCCATCATCATGATGTACCGATCGGCGACATTATCGATCTTGTGTGGACAGCGAAGCCGCAAACTGTACTGGTCGAGGGCGCTAACTCCCGTCACGCACATGAATGGGCGGCATTAAAGGAACTGGGTGTGCCGTCCCACAAAAAACTCTGCCCTGGCGTGATTGAGCCACAATCCAATTACATAGAGCATCCAGAGTTGATCGCTCAACGGCTCGAGCGCTGGGCCGAAGTTGTCGAGCCGGAGCGCTTGATGGCCGGCGTGGATTGCGGATTTTCGGTGCACGTTGGAACCACTACGATTGACCCGGATGTGGCGTTTGCAAAACTGGCTTCCCTTGCCGAGGGCTGCGAGATCGCATCGCGGCGCCTCTGAAAAATCAGCGCGAGGAGCACAACATGCCCTCTTCAGAATATTTAAGCACACTGGAAAAGGGCTTGAAGGTGCTCACGTGTTTTTCTCGGGAGCACCCTCAAATGACGCTGTCCGAAGTGGCAAAAGTCACTGACTTGAGTCCGGCAGTAGCGCGACGCTGTTTACTTACCCTGTGCGAATTAGGCTACGTTGGTAAAGACGGCAATCAGTACATGCTCCAGCCCCGAGTTCTCGAGTTCTCAAACGCGTTTAGCGAAAGCTTTGACATCGACAACCTCATTCGTCCGGCGCTGCAGACATTACGGGAGGCAACCGGGGACAGTGCATCCTTCGCCGTGCTGCAAAACAGCGAGGTTCTCTATATCTGCCATGTGTCGGCTTACCGGGTGGTGCGATTACAGGCGACGGCGGGAACCCGCTTTCCCGCGCTGATCACCTCATTAGGCAGAGCGTTGCTGTCGACACTAAGCGATGATGCTGTCGAGCAACACATAGCGGCTTACCCGGTGCAACGCCGAACCGATAAAACCGTAACAGACCCCGACTCACTCAAAGCGCTGCTGATCTCGGCGCGCGTAAATGGCTACGCTGTTGCAAGCGATGAGCTGGACTACGGCATCACCTCCATCGCGTGTCCGATTATCTTGGCGTCGGGTCAGGTTGCTGGTGCAATCAACTGCTCTGCAGCCACTAGTCGGGTGGATGAGAGTACCTTTACAACGTCGCGTCTTGAGCCGCTGCTGCGTGCCAGAGATGACATAGTGAGTCAGTTCGGTCGGGCTCCAGAGCTTTTGAGGGCGTTAAAACTCGGTATAGGTTGAGTGTAGCCATGCGGCCAGCGACTCGTTGACCTGTTTCGCGTGAGTAAAGTTACACAAATGACCACCACCGGCAATGTTCACCGCTGTTCCTCCAGCCACTTCACAGGCCAGATCGGCATGTTTTCGCCGTGATTGGGTTTCATACTCCCCGGTCACAGTGAGTAATGGCGGCTTCACTGTCTTGAGCTGCTCGAGCACATGCCATTCCGCATTAGTTTCAGAGCGCTGCAGCAGATCACTGCCGTTATAACGCTCAACCATGCAAGCTAGGTGTGCTCTGTCAGAAGCGTCTGCGCCACATGACATCAGTGGATGCTGCAACCACTCCCGCTGAAACTGCGACCGATCCCCATCCCCGAGCAAAGCCCGGTAACGTTCTATCGGAATAGCATTCTCTGCGGGGTCGGAAACCACATAACTATCAATCAGTGCACCCTGCAAAATTAAACCTGCGGTTGTCTCGGGAGCGCTTGCCATTGCTCTCAGTGCGAGACGACCACCTTGTGAAACACCGAATAGAACGCATGCACACCCAAGCGCTTTAATGATGTCGTGGACATCCTCTACCTCAAGGTCAAAGTTGGGGGGAAGTGTATTCTCGCCACACCCTCGCCGGTCGAAGTAGGCCACGGGAATGCCCTGATCAACCAGCGCTAACTGCCGCTCAAAGGAGCTGCCATCGAGAGTCCAGCCATGTAAGCATAGGACGATGGGGCTTCTACGCTGCGCCGGCTCAGCAAGATGCACCCGCAAGTAGCCCCCGGTAACAGCGACATCGATGACCGATGGGCTCATGGAGCTTGAGGATCGAACTGCTGCTTTAAACGGCATCTGTTCGACTATGCATCTAGGTAATCGACAGCGCCCTCTGCGCCACGCCAAAGTGCATCTCCCACGGGGTTCTGCGATTCCTCTAGAAGGTGGCCTACCAGACCTGCGCAGCGAGCAACTAATACCACACCTCGCATCATGCCTGACGGTACACCGGCCTCGTACAACAGGGCCGCCAATACCGCACTCACATTAGTGACCAATGTTCGCCCGAGTGCTTCTTTTAAAGCCCCCTCAAGTTCGAAAAGGGCGTTTTTAGCCGGGCTCTCGTCGTCGAGCAAAGAAAGCAGTTTGTCGACTCGTGGGTCTCTGCCGGTGTGAATCGGATGCCCAAACCCCGGGATAGGGGCTTTTCGCTCTCGGTGCTCTGCAACGATCTCGCGTGTCATACCTGCTATATCGCCTGACGCGACGATTCGCTCTATCAGTTCACCGCAACGACCCGCAGTACCGGCATAGCGATCACCCACGCCTAAAAGGCCTGCCGCCACGGCGCCCTGGATCGATTCCGGCGCACCATGAAGCGTGAGACGACTGGCGACGGCGGAGGGCACTAGTCCGTGCTCCATGATGGTGACCAGTACGGCATCGACCAATTCAAGCTGGCGGGGGCTGGGAGCCTCGCCAAGTGCTTGCAGTAAAAAGGCACCTGTGAAGCTGTACTGACCAATAACGTCGTGGACTAGGTCCTTGCCGCGCAGAGAGATTGAATCTGCGTCATACCCACAGATGCTGGTAGTTGGCCGGTCATCACTGCTCATAGGTACTCACTCCGCTGTTAACAACTTTTATTGATCCAATTTGCTTTTAATACGGTAACAAGGCTGATTCGGTTTGCGAATAAAATTTCGAATAACGAAAAATCTGGAGACGCCACTATGAAACACCAACGCCAGCTACTGAGTTTAGCGGTACTTGCCGCCTTGATGACCACCGACGCGAAAGCCCAAAACACGCTCGAGGAAGTTGTTGTAACAGCCCGAAAACGCGCCGAAACACTCGCAGAGAGTCCAATCTCGGTACGTGCATTTACTGAGAGTGAAATCCGCGCTACCGGTATCCAGACACCCCAGGATTTTGTCAATCTGACACCCAACGTCACCCTCGTCCAAACTCAAAGCACGGGTAATTCGTTCCTCAACATCCGGGGCATCTCATCCGCACGCAACAGTGAGCTGGCCGCCGCTATCCTGATCGATGGGGTATTGCTCTCCAACCCCACTCAACTTAACCAGCAGCTTTTCGACATTCAGCAGGTGGAGGTACTCCGTGGCCCGCAGGGCGCGCTATACGGCCGAAACGCTATTGGTGGTGCGATCACAATCGTGACTAAGGAGCCAGGGGAGGAGACGGAAGGTGAAATTCGTGTTGGCGCCGAAAGTGCCCCCGGTTTCACCGTAAAAGGTTATGTGGGTGGCCCACTTAATGAAAGCGGCACAGTGAAGTATCGGGTTGCGGGTTCTTACATCGACCACGACGGCTATTTGGACAACGAGTACCTGAACGAAAAAGCTGATCCTTACAAAGATACGTCGTTCCGCGGCAGGCTAAATTGGGACGTTACCGATACCCTCACGACTGACTTCCGGGTTAGCTACTCTAAACTCGAGACTCAGGCGTTCTACTTCGTGATCGATGCCGAGGCCGATGACGTCGACTTGCCGATTTCAGTCAACAACCCCGGCAACAACGAACGCGAATTTACCAGCGCCAGCTTTAAGTTCGATTGGGACCTGGGTTTCGCCACCATGACTGGCATTACGGCGTATGACGATGTCACCGAAGTTTCAAGCGGTGACAACTTTAACTTTTTACCGAGAG
This sequence comes from Luminiphilus sp., assembly GCA_965655505.1. Taxonomy (GTDB): domain Bacteria; phylum Pseudomonadota; class Gammaproteobacteria; order Pseudomonadales; family Halieaceae; genus Luminiphilus. The sequence continues at coordinate 443 of CBFHHJ010000101.1, read as the reverse complement.
AGGCAGAGTTTAACTTTTTCAACAATGACCCTTTCGGAGAGTTCATCAAGTTTCTTACCGGCGATGAGTACACTGACCTTAGTCAAAACCAGTTCCTAGAAGTCGAATCCTTAAGCCAGGAAATTCGTTTCACCAGCAATAACGAAACCGGCTTGCGTTGGATCGCCGGTGCCTACGTTATCGCGACGGATCGTTATATATCGACCGGTGGGCAGATCGATCGTGGTCTCGGCGTATTCGACGTCGAGAAGACTTTCCGTCCGCAAATTTTTATTGATGCCGCTGACGGTGTTGTCGATGACCCCAGTCCGCAGCTCGGTGTACTGGCGGATGAGCAGGATAATTTTGCTTGGGCAGTTTTTGGCCAGGTTGCCTACGACATCAATGATCAATTAGAAGTCGCTTTCTCCCTCCGTTACGACGACGATGAGCGCGAAAACACG